>CALATK010000108.1 GCA_937891805.1 uncultured Fibrobacter sp.
CATGACGTCGTAGCAGGAGCGTGGGGGGGGCCCCCCCCACCAAATCAAAAATTGCAAACAACTGTTGCATAATGCATGTTTCTGTCAACAACTGTTTGCCGTTTTTAGTGAAAAATCGCTTTTTGCGTGGCTATGTCCACCCAAAGTGTTGCTCAATTCAGAAAATGGCCTAAATGAGCCAAAAATGATAAATGTTGCTATTAGGACCAAAAATGCTATATTTGTAGTATAAACTTATGATGATATATAGACGGGGACAATGTTAAGCTGGGGAAACTATGAAGGAACAAGGACGCAAATTAGACTGGTACGATGATGCAGATATCATAATTAGCATGGCCGACAAAATCAATGCTATCGAAAGTACAAATTCTGTATGCGAGTCGGATTTGGGTAAAAAGCTCGTCAAAGGTGTTGGCGCGGCGGTATTGGCTGGTACCGTAGCGGCAAATTCACCAGCTCATAATGATTCTAGGAAATCTCCGAATATTGTTGCTACGCGAGAGGTTTCCGGTAAGCCTGTACCTGATAAAACAAGCGTGCCCAATAAGACATCGGGTCTATCGAAACCAAATAATGAAGAGCGGTCATCTGAAACAATCCAAGATTCGTGCAACGGTAATCCGCAACTGAATAAATTTTACGACAACGCCAATATTGATATAAAGGAATGCGAAGTAACCAAAGAAACCGTAATGAATGCTATAGATAACGGGTTCTTACACGAGCAGGGAGTAGCAGTACAGCGTCCGAATATCAGGTATGTCAAGGAATTTTCGAAGCATACTATAAATGGACAGATGGTAGAAAACTGGACCCGCACTACAGACTGGGGTCAAATATACGACAATGTTGCTTCCTTTGCTGTTGATACCGGTGTTGATGGCGACAAGCCTAAAACAACCTACCCAAATGCGAATATGGAAATGCACATTAAGCCCATTCAAGATAACGACAAAATGGTACTTGTCGAAGCACATGAATACAAGCATGTCGTTGTAAAAAGTGTCTTGTACAATATTCTGTATTTTGTCGCATACGATATGATTGCTCATTATGGTAAGTATAACCTTAATGGCAATCCGAGTAAGCAAATGGTAGCAAAGAAGCTGAAAGATTGGAACGTTTCGCATCCAGAGTTGATGGAAGCAATGACTGGCATTGAAGGAAGCCTAGATTGTACCGAGAATGAAACCACGCTAGGCAAACACTGCTATTCGGTGTCAGTGCGGGTTAATGAACTGTACAAAAAGTATTTTACAGAGCTATTCAATGAGTAAAGTAGTCCAAATAGCGCTATTGTTTGTATCATTAGCTTTTGCTAGTGAGTTTTCTTGTGTGGCTTATCAAGGCACACGAGAGATGCCTGTAGATAGCGGTTTCTGCTGGATTGTTGTATCGGACCCGCGTGATTCCACCCAATACCTCGCTTCGATTGACAAGGGGTACGGTAGTAATGGTGGAAAGCCAGAAATAACAATAGTAGAAAACATTCGGTTCCACGGTTCTGCTGCTCAATGTGACACGACGGGATGCTTATACCAAATTAGCAAGACTGCATCCGAAATCTGTCCGCCAATAAAAGGGATGACCGCCTCGTTTGAAACTTCTGATATTTTAATGACAATCAAGACACCGGAAGATTATGAACGGTGGAAGACAAACATCATCAGAGGAGTTAAAACACGCCTAGAATATCCCTCTATGAGACCGTCTGTAGACTCCGTGATGCGGTTTGCATCACCATATTATGGCGATAGAGCGACAATGAGAATTTTGCCAAAGTATTCTTCATGTGACCAATATTCACATCTGCCTAACTCCTGTGAATATACCGCAGCATTACCCAATAAACACCGTTATGCAAAATGTAAGTACGCGGTGAAATAGAGTAGTTTTTTGCATTTTACTACATATTGTCATAAAGTGACACTCCTTTTTGCTATATTTGGTTAGCAATAAGGAGGAAAGTCCAATGTCAGAAGTCAACGTCGTGTACCAGATGTACAACACCCTGTCAAAACAGGACAAGATGCGATTCATGCAGATGCTCGGCATGCCTACCAAGATGACCGAGATTATCGACTCTACCACAATGGAAGAGTTCCTCGACAAGTATCGTTTCCACGATGGAGTGTTCTGCCCTCACTGCGGTCTCATTGACTGCAAGAAGAACGGCAAGACCAAGACCGGCCACCAGCGTTTCGTCTGCAATGGCTGTGGCAAGACTTTCACCTACGCCACCCGCACCATCTTCCACGGAGCCAAGCTGGACTTGGAAACCTACATGAAGTATGTGCACTGCATGATGCACGGCATGACCGTCCGCGCATCCGCTTACGAGTGTAAGATTTCCAAGAACGCAGCCTTCTTCCTCCGTCACAAGATACTTGATGCCTTGCAGGAAATGCAGTCCCAGGTCAAGCTGGATGGCATCGTGGAAGCCGACGAGACTTTCTTCCGCATATCCTTCAAGGGCAACCATAGCAACAGTGAGCGCTTTTCCATGCCGAGAGAGCCTCATGTACGCGGTGAGCGTTCCAAGAAGCGAGGAATATCGCTGGATAAGGTCTGTGACGGCAAGTCCATCGCGAAGATTGCGAATCTCGGCAGGGCGTCTGTCGCCAGCATTACCAGCGTGTTCGGCGGCAAGATTGCACCGGATGCGGTGCTGTGTACCGACAAACTGAACAGTTATGTGGGCTTCGCGGAACAGGAGGAAATCAACCTCTTGCAGTTGAAGGCCAACCGTCGCACGAACGGCACCCTTGGCATCCAGCACATCAACGGATACCATAGCCAGCTGAAGTCCTTTATGGTGCGCTTCCACGGGGTCGCTACCAAGTACCTCAACAACTATCTGGTGTGGCACAACCTAAGGAACTACGCCGATGGTGATTTTCATTTGAAAGAATCCGCCTGGGAAAAGCACAACGCTGTCGCCATCTATGACGACTCCAAGTGGACTTATATGGATAGACCGCCTATCCCGCTGCCATTGGCGGCGTAGGAACTAAGCCAATCAGATTAGATTACTATAATTGTTTTATCAACAATTACAGTATAAGGATTTTTATGTGTATTCATTATTGCAAAGGATTAGGCCGATGGAAAGATGCTAATGGCGAAGAAATGGCTGAAGCAGAATTTCCTGGCGGTCATGAAATCGACATTACTAAAGCTGAATATGAAGGGAAAAATGGAACTCCTCCGTACTACCAACTTCCAATCATAAATCCTAATGGTCGATAAAATTAAATTTTACCAAACGCCTTCATTTCATAAACAGCGTATTCTCCGGTAAAATGTTCATCTCTCACCCAAGAATTAAGAAAATAATTTACATCGTCTTTATTTTCGCATGGTTGAAATCTGGCTTTATGAGTCTCATCTCCTTGCTTAACAAGGAGGAACTTGTATCCAAGCATAAAGTCGTCGTGTAAATCACTACAATTTGAAGATTCATCAAATCTAGTCGGTATTTCGGCTCGATGTGTGTTCATAAATTCGTTTATTCCTTTCATAAATCACTCCTACCCGTTTTATATACTACAGTTTATATCCTTTAATTCGACCGTTACTTGAAATTAGACTGAATTATGCGTTAGCAACACTTTGGGTGGACATAGCCTTTTGCGTTTTTCCTTTGTAGATTTGGTCTTTTGGTGACGGGAATCTACAAAAATATATTGACTTTTGAATATAAAATATGTATATTGAATGTATAAAAGTACGACCGAGTTTATCAGCGGAGGTATGAAAATGGCGAACTCAGAATTTGACCCGATGGACGAAGAAGTACGGGAAATCATGGAAGCCATCGAGCGTGGCGATACCCAGCCCGTCCCTATCGAGGAACTCGAACGCATCAGGGCTGAAATTCGCGGTTCCGCCCACAACATCACCATCCGGATGAAAGACGCCGATATCGTGGGCATGAAGGCGAAGGCGGCACGTCTCGGCACAAGCTACCAGACGCTCATCAACAGCATCGTGCACCGCTACCTTACAGGCGGCATCACCATCAACGAGGCTTTTTAAGACAAACTAAGCCAGTTTGGGCTTGCCGGTCCAGCCCAGCTTTTCGCGGAGGGCCCCCACGAAGCCGGTATGGCGCATGCGGATAAAGGTGGTCACCGCCTTGCTCTCGGCCAGAACCACATGTTGTCCGGGGTTCATCTGGTAGGTGAAACGCCCGTCGAACACCAGGTCCAGGGGGCGGTCCACCGCCGAGGCAATCTGGAGTTTCTTGGAGGTGAGGGACAGCACCAGGGGTCGTACCGAGAGGCTGCTGGGCGCCACGGGAGTGAGCACCACCGCAGGGGTCGCCGGGTGGATAATGGGCCCGCCTGCCGCCAGGTTGTAGGCCGTAGAACCCGTAGGGGTCGAAATCAAGAGCGAGTCCGCCCAGTATTCCGTCAGGTTCGTGCCGTTATAGACCACGTTCACGTTCACCATGCGATCGGGAGCGTGGGCCCGGATATGGACCTCGTTCAGCACCGTCTGCTTGCACAGGCACTTGCGTCCGTTATAAACGGCGGCATCGATCATCATGCGTTCGCGGGTAGAGAACTCCCCCGCAAGCAAATCGTCGAGAGTCTTGGAAAGGCCCTCTACGCGGGACTCCGCCAGGAATCCCACGCGACCCGCGTTCACTCCCAAAATGGGAATGCCGTGCCCAAGAGCGATGTGGGCCGCCGAAAGCACCGTGCCGTCGCCGCCGATGGCCAAGAGCAGGTCCATGTTCGAAAGTCCCGATTCCTTCACTACGCGGATTGGCTTTTTCACCAGGCCCTTTAGGGAATCCAGGGCGTAGAAGCAGACCTTCGGGTGGTTTTCGGCCCACGCCGAAATCTGCTCCAGGGCAGACACCAGGTCGGCGCTCTTGTCCTTGAAACCGACGATACCGATTTTCTCGAAAAACTTTTTGCAAACAAAGCCTTTGTCTTTTCAGCATAGAAATCAATATATGCTCTGATTTTCTTGTTGTTTGTAATAATCATCATAGCAATAAGAATGATTGAGTAAATAAGCATACGATAGTTGTTGATACTTCTTAAAAGTTCAGGGAGAAAAACTCTCCCCA
>CALATK010000109.1 GCA_937891805.1 uncultured Fibrobacter sp.
GGCAAACAGCCTGACAGAAAGGAGATTTTTATGAACTCTAATATCGAAACTAAGTGTATCCATGAGGGCTGGAAGCCGAGTCAGGGCGAGCCGAGACAGCTTCCGATTTACCAGAGCACTACCTTTAAGTATGACACCAGTGACGCTATGGGGAAGCTTTTTGACTTGGAGGCAGACGGATATTTCTATACCAGACTGCAGAACCCGACCAACGATGCGGTTGCAGCGAAGATTTGCGCTATGGAGGGCGGTGTAGCAGCGATGCTTACTTCCTCAGGTCAGGCAGCAAACTTTTATGCAATTTTCAATATTTGTGAGGCTGGAGATCACTTTATCGCATCTTCCTCCATTTACGGCGGTACCTACAACCTGTTCGGTGTTTCCATGAAGAAGATGGGCATCGAGTGTACCTTTGTTGACCAGACTTTGCCGGCAGAGGAGCTGGAAAAGTATTTTAAGCCGAATACCAAGGCTGTGTTCGGTGAGACCATTACCAACCCGACGGTAGGTATCTTTGATTTTGAAAAGTTTGCGAAGCTGGCACATGACCACGGTGTACCGCTTATTGTAGATAATACCTTTGCAACTCCGGTAAACTGCAGACCGTTTGAGTGGGGCGCGGATATCGTCACCCATTCCACCACCAAGTACATGGACGGTCACGCCATGGCTGTGGGTGGCTGCATCGTGGATAGCGGAAACTTTGACTGGGAAGCCCATCACGACAAGTTCAAGGGCTTAACCGAACCGGATCCGAGCTACCACGGTCTTGCCTACACGAAGGCTTTCGGCAAGGGCGCCTTCATCACGAAGGCTACGGCCCAGCTCATGCGCGACCTCGGCAGCATCCAGGCTCCGCAGAATGCGTTCCTCCTGAACGTTGGCCTCGAAACGCTTCACCTGCGCATGCCGCGCCACTGCGAAAACGCTCTCGCCTGCGCGAAGTTCCTGCAGAACCACCCGAAGGTGGCCTGGGTCGACTACGCGGGCCTCGAGGGCAACAAGTACTACGAACTTGCTAAGAAGCAGTTCAAGGGCGGGCTCCCGTGCGGCGTTCTCACCTTCGGTATCAAGGGTGGCCGTGAAAAGAGCATCCAGTTCATGGACAACCTCAAGATGATTTGCATCGTGACTCACGTGGCCGACGCCCGCAGCTGCGTGCTGCACCCGGCAAGCCACACGCACCGTCAGCTCAGCGACGAACAGCTCATCGAAGCAGGCGTCGCGCCGGACCTGATCCGCTTCAGCGTGGGTATCGAGAACGTCGAAGACATCATCGCTGACCTCACGCAGGCACTAGAGAAGGTGTAAGATATTTTGTCACCCTGGAGCCCCATCGGGGCGATAGGGTCCAAAAAAATCCTCGGCCTAAAACCGAGGAATTTTTTTTCAATTGTCATGCCCGCCTTGAGCGGGCATCTCCTTTAAAGGGACTTTTTATCGCTTGTTTCTGTCAATCCAAGGCCTGGCCGTTTCGCCTACGTATATCTGGCGGGGCCTGTTGATCTTGGAATTCGGGTCGTCGTGCATCTCTTTCCAGTGGGCAATCCAGCCGGGCAGGCGGCCGATGGCAAACATCACCGTGAGCATGTTGGTGGGGATACCCATGGCACGGTAGAGAATGCCAGAATAGAAGTCCACGTTGGGGTAGAGCTTGCGGGCGATAAAGTAGTCGTCCTTCAGGGCGGCTTCTTCCAGTTTGAGAGCGATTTCCAGCAACGGGTCGTTGATGTGTTCGTGCTCGAACACCTGGCCCATGAGCTTCTTCAAAACTTTGGCACGGGGGTCATAACTCTTGTACACCCGGTGGCCGAATCCAGAAAGACGGAAGGGGTCGTTCTTGTCCTTGGCCTTTTCCATCACCTGTTCGATGGTCATGCCGCTGTTCTGGATACGGAGAAGCGTTTCCAGAACGGCCTGGTTGGCACCGCCGTGAAGCGGGCCCCACAGGGCGCAGATGCCGGCGCAAATGCTGGCGTAAAGGTTCGCCTGGGAGCTGCCCACCATACGCACGGTAGAAGTGGAGCAGTTCTGCTCGTGGTCGGCGTGCACAATCAACAGCGTGTTCAGCGCCTTTTCCATGATGGGGTCCAGGTGGTAGGGCCTGGCCTTGCTGCTGAACATCATGTTCAAGAAGTTGCTGCAGTAGCTGCGTTCCGCTTCGGGGTAAACGAAGGGTTCGCCGATGCTTGCCTTGTAAGAGAAGGCAGCGATGGTGCGGATCTTGGAGATAAGGCCCGCGGTGGTCAGCTCGAAAGCGCTGGCGATATTTTCGTCGTCGTAGAAACGGGGAGTAAAGAGGCCAACCGCGTTCACGATGGAACTGAGAATGCCCATGGGGTGGGCGCTGGGCGGCATCTCACGGAAAAAGTGCAGCAGGTTTTCGTGGAGCAGTGCGTTTTCGGTAAGCAACGTGCGGAAATGCCCCAGCTGCTCGGGGTTGGGCAGCTCGCCGTAAATCAGGAGCCATGCGGTTTCGGGGAAGGTGGCCTTTTCGGCCAGGTCCTCGATGGAGTAGCCGCGGTAACGGAGAATCCCCTTCTCGCCGTCCACGTAGGTAATGGAACTCTTGGTGCTGCCCGTGTTCAGGTAACCGTAGTCCAGGGTCACCAGGCCGGAACTCTTGCGCAAAGTGCTGATGTCGAGACCGTGTTCGTTTTCGGTGCCTTCAACCACGGGGAGTTCGTAACTCTTTCCGTTGTAATTCAAGGTCGCTTTATCGGACATGATTCCTCCAGTAGGGGCTAGGATCTAGGGGTTTGTTTACGGTTTAACGAACTTATCAATGAATTTAGCATTTTTCCAATTTCTTCGCAATTGGATTGCAATACAGAATTTTTTTCTACTCTGCCCATTTTTAATTGATTGCAAATATGCAACTGTGTTTCTAGTTCGGCCTTAGACCCTCTTGCAATCATTAAGAAACGAATGTATTCAGCTGTTGTACTGCGTTCGTATCCTTCTGCGATATTTGACGGAATGGAAATTGCTGCACGACGCATCTGGTCTGATAGCGCATAAGACTCATTTTTTGGAAAACCTTGAATATAGTCGTACAATTGAACGACCATATCCACGGATTTTTTCCAAACAATCAAGTCCTTGTAGCTATTCATTCACACTAGCCTCTAAATCCTAGCCTCTAATCTCTAAAACACAATTATAAATATTTTCGAACAGCTTGCCCAACTTGTCGGTTGGTACGGCGCTGAATGCCACGCGGATAAGGCCCGAAAGCACGATGGTACCCGTGCTGTAGTCGCTGATGAGCTTCTGGCGGAGCTGTTCGGCATCTACGCCCTTGGGCTTTACGCACATGAAATAGCCGCTATTGCAAGGCATGGCCTCGAAGGCCTCCTTGTATTCGGGGTGGGCGGCCAGCACTTGCTTGATGATGTCGTAGCGCTTCTTGAGAATGGCGAACTTTTCGGCCTTCTGCTGCAGGTATTCCGGACTCTGGAAGGCGGCCAGCAGGATCCGCTGGCTGATGCTTGGGCCGTTGCTGATGTTTCCGCGGACCACGCCTGCGGCCTTGTCTTCCAGGGCCTTCAGCTGGGCTTCCGTGGCGCCCTTGAAACCGAAACTCATGAACCCGACGCGGAAACCCCACACGTAGTCTTCCTTGGTGGGGCCGTCCAGCTTCACGGCCAGCAGGTTCTCGCTTGCGTCCAGCACCTTGCTGAACAGGGACTCCTTGGTCACGCCGTCCTCATAGACCAGTCCAAAGTAGGCGTCGTCCAGCAGGGCCACCACCTTGTTGCCCGCGTTGGCGCAGTCCGTGAGGATTTTCGCGATTTCCACCGCTTCCTTTTCGGTGGCGGTATAGCCCGTGGGGTTGTTGGGGAAGTTCAACAGCACCACCTTCTTCTGGCTCTTGCTCTCGGAGAGGGCCTTTTTCAGGGCTTCCGTGTCGAAACCGCCGTCCTTGAAGGTGTTGAAGGTCTTGATCTTTGCACCGCAGCTGTTCACGAAGACCAGTTCGTAGTTGTCCCAGTAAAGGTCGGGGATAATCACCTCGTCGCCCGGATCCAAGAAAAGGTAGCCCGCGCAGCTGATGGCGTGGGTCAGGGCGCAGGTCACAACCGGGTTGCTGAAGGCCTTGCCCGCGAGGCTCGGGTTCTTGCGGACAATCTGCTCTTTCCAGGCTTTGCGCAGGTCGGGGTTTCCGAAACTGGGGGCGTAGAGGAAGGCCTGCTTGGGCAGGTTCAGGCTCTTGAGCACGCAGTCGAGAACCAGGGGGCTACCGTCGTCTTCCAGGGCGGTGCCGATGGTGGCGTTGATTTCTTTGCCCTTGGCTTCGGCGCCCTGGCCCAGAATGCCCTTGCGGGGGAAGAAGATTGCCTTGCCCTTTTCGGAAAGCATGGAAAGTACGCTGCAGCCGTTTGCGGAAAGTTCCGCGTTGGCCTGTTCTGCGAGAGGATTGTAGCTCATGACCTTAGTCCTGTTAAAAAATTCCGAGGCCAAAGATAGAAATTTAGGGGCTAGAGGCTAGGGGCAAGTGGCCTGCGGGCACGGAAAAAAGCGGATAAAGACGGCTCGAAGCCCGCTGTTTTTCATTTTTTGAAAAATGGGAAGTCAACACCCGTGCATTACTTCCCGCGCCGGGCTTTTCGTTTTTTCACGAGTTCCTTGGCCTCGTTGATTTCGCCGACCAGTTGCTCGGTGGTGGGCAGATACAACTTATACTCACTAGCGAGGATGGTTTTGTTGCCTTCGGGCAAAGTCATTTTCACAGCAGAATCGTTTTTGCCCGCGCACAAAAGAATGCCGATGGTCGGGTTCTCTTCAGGCAATTTCTCGACTCGGTCATGGTAATTCACGTACATCTGGAGTTGGCCTATATCCTGATGCGTGATTTTGCCCGTCTTGATTTCAATAATCACAAAACAGCGAAGCAGCCTGTTGTAAAGAACGAGGTCGATGAAAAATTCATCGTCTTCGAGCATAATCCGCTTCTGCCGAGCAACAAAGGAGAATCCCTTTCCCAGTTCGAGTAGAAAATCAGTAATGTGCGAAATAATCGCGCCTTCCAAATCGGTTTCATAAAAGGCCGAATTCATTTTCAACCCAACAAATTCCAAAATCATCGGATCCTTGATGACCTCTTGCGGGGTTTCAGGGATGCGCTCCTTACGAGCGACCGCCAGTACGGATTCCTTGTCGTTGCTGAGCAAAAGGCGCTCGTATAGCTGGCTGTTGATTTGACGTTCGAGTTCGCGGCCATTCCAAGAATTGTTTATCGCCTCAAGCTCGTAATATTCGCGCTTGTCGGGGTCAGAAATCTGAATCAGCATACGATATTGCGACCAGTTCAATTGCGAACGCAGTGCGTTCGCAATTGGGAAAATGTTGTAAAATTGGCGGCAAAATTCCAATTGTCGCTTAGAAAAACCGCTCCCGTATTCCGCTTCCAGCTTTTCAGCAAGCGATTTCACGATATACGCCCCGTAATCGGCACGCTTCTTACCATGCTGTTCTTCTTCGAAAATCCGCCTGCCAAGATTCCAGTACATCTGGACACGACAGAAATCAACACTCCTGACCGCATTCTTTCGCGCATTTTCGATGATTTGCTTGGCATCTTGGATCAGTTTCGTAGAGATAACTTCTTTAGCCATATTAGCCTCCATGTAGCCGCGAACGCGGCGTCTCATATTGCGCCTACTCTGAAGGCGCAATTAGGGTTTGTTTATGTTTTGGGATGCTCTTGCGGTGCTGTTGGCGAGGGCCTTCCTCGGCGTTACTTGGCGCGGCTTTCGCCACACACTCGAGCAGGTCGTGTTCCTGCCAGCTATCCAACAACATCAACAAGAAGGTTGA
>CALATK010000110.1 GCA_937891805.1 uncultured Fibrobacter sp.
CTGGGTTTTTGACGTGGTTCCCGTGCCTGCCATGAAAAGCTTGGCGGTGTTGGCCTGCGTGAACCTGGTGGCCGCTATGATCTTTCGTATGCCCCGCGGTCTAAAGTTTGCTGGACTTTACGGAATCCACATCGCCCTGCTGGTGCTGCTTGCAGGGAGCCTTGTGGGAGGTGCTCTCCAGCAAGACTACAATGGCTACAAGAACGTAGCGCCCGAAAGCGTGCCGGAAAAGTCCGGAACCTTGACCATGTTCTCCGCAGGAGACAGCCTCGGGACCGTCGCGGTGCAGTTTCCTCTGGAAACTGCCGGCTGGACCTACCATGTGGAATATCGCGGGCGTTTCCCCATGTCGCCCAAGGCCTCCATCGACCTCTATACGGTAACCTACGACCCCATGCGTTTTGTGCCCTACGCCTTCATGTGCCTGGTGCTGGTCAGTCTTGTTTTTCATTATGTGGTCGTGGTGGTGCGCACCCGTAAGGGGGACTCGTGAAACGGCTCTCTTCGGGACAGTTCCCGCACTTTTTGTTCGCGCACTTTTTATTCCTGCGCCCATTCCCGCGCTTTTTGTTCGCGCCGCTGCTCTTCGCGACGCTCCTGCTTGTGGCCTTGCCCTCGGCATGGGCTTCTGAGCGGCCGGAACTGCGGACAGAATTGCAGGGCTCGGCGACGGCGGTGGTGTACCAGGGGGAGGTTCGGCCCTTTGCCTCTTTTGCACGGGATGTGCTGGACAACTTTTCGGGAAAAGTTTCTTACCGGTGTAAGGACGGCGAAGCTGACCGCTGCCCATGTAAGATGCAGGCTGCCGAGGTGGTCCTGGGAATTGTGAAGAATGCCCCCCGGAGTCGGGACTGGAAACTTTTCAAGGTCTTGCGGAGCGACGTTTCGGAAGCCTTGCACCTGCCGCCAGGCGAACGTTACGTGAGTTACGGCCAGCTGCAGCCCGCCCGGGACCTGCTGGAACTTTACGCCAGCCGAGATGACGGTCACGCCGCCACTCTGGAGATGAAACGGCTCTACGAAAATGTCCAGTTGTTCGAGACTCTGGGGGACAGCGCCCGGGTGAAGGAACTTTTCACCCTGGCAGACCCCACCCAGGCAGAAAGTGGCCCTACGGTTAGGCGTGTCAATCTGGAACTGGCCTACTATTTTGTGGACCCTGTGCTGTGGGCCTTCGTGATGGCATTTGTCGGGTTCTTGCTTTCCCTTTTGAACCTGAATTTCAAGAAAACGGCTCTGGACCGAGTCGCCAACGGGGCAGGCCTTGTGGCTTCGGGAATTCTGGTCCTGACTCTTGCGGTGCGCTTTGCGGTGACGGGCCACCCGCCTATGGCGAATTTGTACGAAATTATCTTGTGGGTGGCCCTGCTGCTGGAGTCCTTCGAGGTGGTGGCGTTTATCCGTTGTCGCCGTCGCCAGTTCTCCCTGATGGTGCCTATCGCCTTCGTGGCTGCCCTGCTGCTGTTCTTTGCGCGGTTCGTGCTGGAAACCGGCGATGCTTTCCGGGCGCTGCCCGCTATCTTGAATTCTTCGGTGTTCCTTACACTCCACGTGTTTACCATCGCCATGGGTTTTGCAGGCATGATTCTTTCGGGAATCGTGGCCCATGTGGCCCTGTTCCGTTTCCGTGGCAGGGAAATCCCCCGAGATGAGCCCCTCGTGCCGCTGCTCTACGGCACCCTGGTTTTCGGTTCGGTCCTGACCATCGTGGGCACTCTTTTGGGAGGGGTGTGGGCGGACTTTGCCTGGGGGCGTTTCTGGGGGTTCGACCCCAAGGAATGCGGGGCCCTCTTTGTAATCCTCTGGGCCATGCTGGGTTTACACCTGCGTGCCGGGCGCCTGGTGACAGGCAGGGGCTTTGTGCTGTTCAACGCCTTCAACGTGGTGGTCACCTTCCTCTGTTGGTTCGGAATCAACCTCCTGGGCGTGGGGCTTCACAGTTACGGCTTTCAGAATGGCACGTTTACCTGGCTCTTGAGCTTTGTTTTGGCGGACTGCGCCTTGATTCTCCTGTTAAATTTCTATTTATATCATATAAATCTCTTTTTTCCATATAGATACCTTCTTCCTATTTATTTCAAAAATATTATATCATACTTATATCAAAATAATATAATATTATTGATTTTTTATTTAAATTATGTTAACA
>CALATK010000111.1 GCA_937891805.1 uncultured Fibrobacter sp.
CCAGCAGCAAGAAGACGGACGAAGACGTAGACTCCAGCGACAGCGATGAACCCGAGTCCAGCAGTTCCGAATGCACGGGCCGCCGTTGCGGTAACGACGGCAAATCCAGCAGCTCCAAGAAGAGCGGCGGTGGAAGCGGTTCTGGTGAGGGTGGTTCCGGTGAAGGCGGCGAAGGCGGCGAAGGCGGCAGCTCTCCCTCCAGTTCGACTAGCGGTTCCAGTGCGACCCGTGACGAGCATTTTAAATTGCTGGATGAATTTGTAGACTGGAAGTCGGGGACCAAGGCCGTTGTAAAGACGACTATTGATCTAACAGATATGGAATCAGCTCTGAAGTCTGATGGATTTGAAGTAAGCGTCTATGATAGTGAGGATGATGCAACTACAGCAAATTTGTTTACGTGGATGGCGTCAGGGGTAAATTTGGGAATCCAAAAAGATAATGCAGTTTTTCTGAAAACAAATAACACGCCAGAGGATAGTTCAGTTCTTTTTTTCATTGTTAAAGAGGAAGCTTCAGATGTGGTGGGTTATGCGCATGTCCTATCCAGAGGTAAGTGTGGCACTTCCGTCTATTTCAAGGATACCCAAATTTGTGAGGAAGGCAAAGTCTTGACTAAGTGTGGAACGGAAACCCTTGCTCAGGATTTCTCAATTCCCAAAGTTTGCGATGAAGGAGTGGTTAAAGGCATCTGTGGGGAAAATTACGATTTTTACGATCCAAAGAAAGAATTCTGTGATGGTCGTGACGGCCATATTTACGGATATGAAGAGGGCTATAGTGGCACTTTGATGATGACGGAAAATTTGGCCTACAAGACTTCAAATGCTAAATATTTCAAGAATGACGAATCATACAAGAGCTTGGGGTATTTTTACACGCAGGAAGAATCGGAGAAGGCCTGCCCCTCTGGATGGGAATTGCCAAGTGATGAATTCTATTTCTATACGCTGTTTAATGAATTTCCTTCTGCTTATACAGCCCTTGGTTTTTCAAAAAATGGATATTACGATGGTTACTATGGCAAAGGATGGCAAGAAGCTGGCAGCTATGCGAATTATTGGACTTCGTCAGTGCACCAAGAAGGATATACGCATTATATAAGTCAGTGTACTTCATCGACGTGCAATGCCAATGACTATGGATGGGATGTAGACGACATGTACCCCATCCGCTGCATTAAGTAACAGCTTTTGTTGAGTGCTTGACGCGCGCCCGAGGTCCAACGACCCCGGGTGTTTTTTTATCAGGACGACAGGCTCACGACTCACCACTCATAACCCACAACTCATTTCCCGCGCCTCATACTCCCTATCCCCTAAATCCTAGATCCTACCCCCTAACACCTAATAACTAAATTTCCACCCATGGAAAAGCCCGCATACTTTCTAGGAGATGCGCACCTGGGGGTAGAACCTCCTGGGGCAGTCCCGTATAGAGAAAATCTTTTGATCGAGCTCTTGCGCTCTTGGAAAGGTGCGGCTAGTCACGTGGTCATCCTGGGCGACCTGTTTGAATTCTGGTACGAATACCGTTACTATGTGAACAAGGAACATTTTCACCTGTTCCGAGCTCTTGCGGAACTGGTAGAATCCGGTGTCCAGGTGCACCTGCTGCGGGGTAACCACGACTTTGCCTATGGCGATTTCTTCCCGAAAAATCTCGGTGTACAGGTTTCTTCAAATTTAAAGCTGGATATTCAGGGTAAAAAGGTTTTCTTTACCCATGGAGATGGCGTTGCCCGCTCAGACTGGAGCTACCGAGTTTTTCGAAAAATATTGAACAATCCGCTTAACCAATGGCTGTTCAGACAAATTCACCCGGATTGGGGGATGGCGCTTGCCCGCCTCGTTGGTCGCCGAAGCCGCAAATTCGGTGCCGACCGCGAAATCAAGTTGGATGAATACTTGACCTGGGCAGCTCGAGCCATAGAAAAAAACAATTGCCAGATATGCGTCCACGGACACCACCATATTCCGGGCATCTGGTCGGTCAAGACCGGCTCGGGGGCGTCTCCAGGCGAGTGGATAAAAAAACTCACCTACCTTAAGTTCGAGGCAGGTGAGCTTTCTATTGAAGAGTTCAAGAAATAGGGCTATTGCTGATTGCTCGCGTCGTTCGCACGATTCTCTGTGGACTTCATCAGTTTCTTGCTGGAGTTTTCTCCCCAGATGGCGGCTACAAGGTCGGTGTTTGCGAATTGGTCCCAATAAGCGTCAACCCAGCACCAATGGTGAATGGTGTCCCCTCGGTCAACGACAATCCCTTCTTTGCTCACCCAATTCTTGTGAACAGAAAAGGTCATATCTTCTCCCTTGGATTCATTACCGTACACGTCTTTGACGGTGGCGGCTTGCAGGGTCCACGCCTTTCCGTCGGTCCGCTTGTAGAGGAACACGTTGAAGACGATTAACACGGCCATGACGATGATGGTCCACTTGTAATTCTTCTTGGTCAGAAGAAAGATAACCAGCGCAAGGAGCAAAATGCTCACCGCGGCGAAGTTGTAGTGGATCGAGTAGAACGCCTTGAGTACGTCAATCATTTTTAGCCTTTCTTAGCCTTTTGCGCCGCGATAAGCGGGGCAACACTGAAGGTGAGTGTTTTGCCGTTCACCTTGCAGTCTGTGCGGTAGCTCTTGGTAGGGAGCGCAATCCCGTGAGAAGAAAGCGTGCCCATGAAAGAGGCGTTGGCATGGCTTGCAATGGTGCGGACGTTGATGAAGCCTTTCTTGCCGAAAGATAGCTTAAAGACCTTCTTGTTGGCATCGTATTCCGCAATCATGGTATCGTTCTTGGCCGTTTCCATGGCGGTGCTGGTGCTGATCGTAGGCGGCGCGTTCCTCATCGGACAGGCCCGGCAG
>CALATK010000112.1 GCA_937891805.1 uncultured Fibrobacter sp.
CATTCGGTACGAATAACGAGTTCGGTTTCGACTACCTCCGCGACAACATGGCGGTAGAACCCAGCCAGCTGGTGCAGCGGGAATTGAACTTCTGCATTGTTGACGAAGTGGACTCCATTCTCATTGACGAGGCCCGTACCCCGCTCATTATCAGCGGCCCTGCCGAAGACGCTACCGACAAGTATGCGAAGGCAAACGAAATCGCCCAGAAGCTTGTCAAGAACAAGGACTTTTCCGTTGACGAAAAGGACAAGAACATCCAGCTCACCGAAAAGGGCGTGAACCACGTGGAAAGCCTGATGCAGATTACCAACCTGTACGGTGAACACGCGGACTGGGTGCACTTCTTGGACCAGGCACTTCGCGCCTGGCACCTGTACGAACGCGACGTAGACTACATCGTCCGTGACGGCGAAATCATCATCGTGGACGAAAACACGGGCCGTCTCATGGAAGGCCGCCGTTACAGCAACGGCATGCACCAGGCCATCGAAGCCAAGGAAAAGGTGCAGATCCGTCGCGAGAACCAGACCCTTGCAACGATTACGTTCCAGAACTACTTCCGCATGTACAAGAAGCTCTCCGGTATGACCGGTACCGCCGAGACGGAGGCTACGGAATTCATCAAGATTTACAACATGAACACCTGGGTGATTCCCACCAACAAGCCCTGCATCCGCAAGGACATGCAGGACATGGTGTACAAGTCCGAAGGGGCCAAGTGGAAAGCCATCGTGGCAGAAATCAGGGCCCGTCACGAAAAGGGCCAGCCCTTGCTGGTGGGTACCGCTTCCATCGAAAAGTCCGAACACCTCCACGGCCTTTTGGAAAAGGAAGGAATTCCTCACGAGGTGCTGAACGCCAAGAACCACAGCCGCGAAGCCGAAATCATCCAGTATGCCGGCTACAAGGGCAAGGTGACCATCGCCACCAACATGGCAGGCCGTGGTACCGACATCGCTCTCGGCCCCGGAGTTACCGAGGTAGGCGGCCTTCACGTGCTGGGCACCGAACCCGCCGTATCGACAACCAGCTGCGCGGACGTTCCGGCCGTCAGGGCGACCCGGGCTCCAGCCAGTATTTCCTCTCCCTCGACGACAACTTGATGCGCATCTTCGGCGGCGACAGCGTCAAAAACCTGATGACCCGCTTTGGCGTAGGCGAAGACGAAGTGATTACCCACCCCATCGTAAGCCGCTCTATCCGTAGCGCCCAGCGTCGCGTGGAAGGCCAGAGCTTTGATATCCGTAAGCACTTGCTGGATTATGACAACGTGATGAACGAACAGCGCAAGGTGATTTACGGACTCCGCCGTCGTATTCTGAACGGCGAGGACATTCGCGACGAAATTATGAACCGCATCGAGGACGCCTGCGACATCAAGGTCAGCAACTACATTCCTCCCAAGAGCTATGTGGAAAACTGGAACCTGGAAGGGCTTCACACCGACTTGCAGCGCAGCCTCGGCATGGAATACAATCTGAGCTTCGACGATGCCACCAAAAAGACACCGGACCAGGTGCTGGACGAAATCATCGAGCTCTGCAGGGCGCGCTACGACAAGCTCACCAAAATTATTCCCGACGCGGACTTCCGCAATATCGAACGCAGGTTCCTGCTGATGACCATCGACCAGGTGTGGAAAGAACACCTGTACGCCATGGACCAGCTGAAGGACGCCATCCGTTTCCACGGATACGCCCAGAAAGACCCGCTGATGATTTACAAGAACGAAGGCTACAAGATGTTCGAGGGCTGCATCGAAAAGATTGCCACCCTGACAATGCTCCGTATCTTGAACATCCGGATTACCCTGCCCAACGGACAGACCGTATCGCCGGACCAGCTGCAGCTGCGTG
The DNA here is from genome assembly GCA_937891805.1 of uncultured Fibrobacter sp. Lineage (GTDB taxonomy): Bacteria > Fibrobacterota > Fibrobacteria > Fibrobacterales > Fibrobacteraceae > Fibrobacter. The sequence continues at coordinate 1,860 of CALATK010000112.1, forward strand.
AACAGCCGAAGCCTGAAAATGCGGGCGATGGCCAGCAGGAATCCGCACAGTCCGCCGAGGCCGCGCAGGCTCCCGAACAGCCGAGCACCGAAGGTGCCAAGGCCGCAGGCCTTGCCGGCCAGGCCGCAAGCTCCGAGACCAACGCCATTTCCGAAGGCCAGCAGGCGGCAAGCGAGGCTGCACAGCCCATGCCCCAGTCTGCACTGCCGGGCACAAGGCCTACGGTACGTCGCACCTACACAAACCCCGCCGTTGCCGCCGCCGCACGCCGCGCCCAGCAGGCAGGCCCGAAGCTGGGTCGCAATGACCCCTGCTGGTGCGGTTCCGGCCTTAAGTACAAGAAGTGCCACGGCAAAGACGTGGAATAGTCCTGCGGGTTACCAGGCTGTAGAGGCGTGAGGAATGTGGAATGGGTTATGAGTTGTGAGTTATCAGTATATAATTTGGCGCCAAAGGCGCGATTATAAGAACTCACCACTTATAACTCACAACTGAAAACTATAACCAAAATCTATCTTTCCGATTAAAACAATATATTTGACATCGGGCTCCTATAAAAGGTATATTACCTTATGAAAAGCGCCACGTTAGTGGCAAAGGGGGTCAATATGACGGAATACGTTGGTTTTTGGAAAAGGGTCGTGGCAACCCTCATTGACAGCGTCTTGATAATGGTTATCACCCTGCCGCCACTCCTTGCCATTTATGGCATGGCTTATTTGGAAAACGGTGAGACATTCCAGGGCCCGGCGGATATTATTTTCTCGTACCTTTTGCCCATGGTCCTTATCATCTTGTTCTGGGCCAAAAAACAGGCCACCCCCGGCAAGATGGCGGTGTCAGCAAAAATCGTAGATGCCAAGACTGGCGGAAAGCCCTCCACAAAGCAGTGCGTCGGGCGCTACTTCGCCTATATCCTTTCGTTCATCCCGTTTGGACTTGGATTCCTGTGGGTGGCGTTTGACTCCAAGAAACAATCCTGGCACGACAAGCTCGCCGGGACCGTTGTGGTGAAAATCAAACAGTAAGCCAAATCCGTAGCCTTTTTTTATTAGTCCCCGTTCATTTTTCACTTTCGAAGGGAATAATGTTACAGGGAATTCTTGCGTTTGAATGGTTTGGGCTTTCTGGAAACGCGTGGTTCACCATAGTCGTCGTGCTTCTGCTTTTTGCAGCTATGATCTTTTCAAAGCTGCGTGTAGATATCATTTTCCTTTTGGGAATGTGCGCCCTCTACCTCAGTGGCGTCCTTGACCTCAAAACCACATTCGGCAGCCATGTTCTGCCCCATTGCCATCAGCGCGGCCACGACCTTGGGCGTAAACCCCCTCACCTTCTGCATCGGCCTGATGATTTCGGTGAACAGCAGCTTTGCCACCCCCATCGTATTCCCCATGTATCCTGTATAAGGGGTTGTTCCAAGCACAACAATTACTACATTTGTCCTAGCTTTCTCAAAGAGGAAACCCATGGAAACATCCTTTGTCATTTTTAACGTCATCGCCCTTATCGTGGTCATCGTGGCCGCATTCCGTATCGGTGCTTCCGTGAGCAAGGCCACGAAAAAGGAAGCCTCCGAAAAGCAGAACAACATCTCTTACGAAGAGTGCATGGCCCGTAACGCCAAGAAGTTCAATTACGGCTCCTTCACGGATGCCCGCGACGGCGAAACCTACCGCACCGTAAAAATCGGTGACCAGGTCTGGATGGTGGATAACCTGCGTTTCAAGACCGAAGGCAGCTACGCCCCGGGTAGCGAAGAGGCCAACGTGGCCCAGTACGGCAGACTCTACACCTGGACGGCAGCACTCGGCATCCCTGCGGAATTCGACGACCAATCGCCGACGAAGGACCTGGAAATGTATCACAGGGTTCGCGAAGACAACTACCAGGGAATCGCACCCGAAGGTTGGCATATCCCGAGTCTCAAGGAATGGGAGCAGCTGTTGAGCAATCTGCCTCCCAAGTCCACCGGCGACGAGCTGCGCGGAGCCTGTTTCTGGGGTAATCCCGGTGAAGATTCTTTCGGCTTTTTCGCCTTGCCTGCTGGCTACCGTTTTGCCAACGGTAGTTTTCAGCAATTCGGTAGACGCGCCCGTTTCTGGTGCAAGGATGAATACGGCAAATCCAACGCCTACCGTCTGAGCATCACCAACAAGGCCTTCGACATCGAGGGCGTGTACCGCTCCGACGCCATGTCGGTACGCTGCGTAAAGAACGCCTAAACGGATAATTTTCCGATTCGACGAATCGCCCTGGCCTAGGCCGGGGCTTTTTCCATTTTTCAACACTTCTTATTTCCGCCATAACTCAAAACTCATAACTGAATACTCACAACTCATAACTTAATTCTATCGTTTCAATGAAAATTATGTATTTGACTTTATGAATTTAGGAAGGTATATTATGGACATAAGAAACAAAGAACTTAAAAACACAAAGGAGTTTATCATGAAACACGCAATCGCAACATTCATTTTCGTCGCTAGCATCGCAGCTTTTAGCGGATTCGCAAACGCACTCCCCATTGCAAGCACCACCGGAGCCGACGCTTCCAAGAGCGTTGCATTGGACCAAGGCGCTAACCAGTGGAATCATTTTGTACCTAGGGGCGGCTTCAAAGTCGCCTTGGACCAGGGCGCCAACCAGTGGAATCATTTCTCTTCCCAGGACAAGTACTTCCATGGCGGAAGTATCCGCGGTGGGAGCATCGCTCTGGACCAGGGCGCCAACCAGTGGAACCACTACTCCGACTTTGATAAAAAAGAGGTTTGGTGGAACCCTGCAGTTGCCATATACGAGAAAACAGGAGCCTGGTCACACCGGAACGATGACGACTGGGGAATCAACCCTCGCCTCGTGTGATATAAAATTTCGATAAGGGATCCTTGTAAGGACCAGGCGCCCACAACGGGCGCTTTTTTTTGCATATTTACAGCCATGAAAACGGCAAAGCGCTTTTTTAGCCTAGAAGGCATCGACGGTTCCGGCAAGTCCACCCAGATAGACATGCTTATCGACGCCCTCACAAAAGAAGGCTACTCTGTGGTGAAGCTCCGGGAACCCGGCGGCGCAAAGATTTCGGAACGAATCCGGGAGATTTTGCTGGACCCGAGTTTCAAGGGCGTCATGGCCGACAAGACGGAGCTCTTGCTGTACAACGCCGCACGGGCACAGGTCATCGCCGAAATCATCCAGCCCGCCCTCGACGCAGGAAAAATCGTCATCGCCGACCGTTTCGCCTGGAGCACGTTTGCCTACCAAGGGTACGCCCGAGGCCTCGGGGCCGAGCAGGTCCAGCGGCTGACAGAACT
>CALATK010000113.1 GCA_937891805.1 uncultured Fibrobacter sp.
CTGGAATCCCGGATTGAGGTGCTGCAGAGCGTCAACGACGAAGGAACGGATGCCGGCAAGTGGATTCGCGAAAACAAGGCGGGTCTTGTTCGCGGGTTCCTTTCGGAACATATCAGCGCCGCTCCGGAATACGCCTCCCAGGTAGAGGCAGCCCTGGGCGATTGTCTGGACAGTGCCGTGGTGGAAAGCCGCGACGGCCTCCGTGAAATTGTAGAAGGGCTCCGTAGCGAGAACGCCGGCAAGGCGGTGCTCGCCCTGATGGATTCCCTGGAACCTGCACCTGTGCCGGAGCTGAACCACCCTGGAATCAGGGGTGCCTTGAGCAGCTTTGTCACTTGCGACGACACCACACGGACTTTTGTACAGAATCTTCTGAGCCGCTATTTCTTGGTGGATTCTCTGGATACGGCCCTGGATCTGGCCCGTGAACACAGGAATTCCGATTTCTGCTTCGTGGCGGACAAGGTTATCGTAAAGACCAACGGCCTGGTGAGCCAGGGGGCAAATACCGCCGGGGCCCTCAGCCGCAAGAACGAGATTGCCCAGGCCACGGAACGTCTGGGTGTCGTGCAGGGACAGGTCGCCCAGAAGCAGGCCGCTCTGGAATCCCTCCAGGCAGAAATTGATGAAACCAGGCAGATGCTGGCTTCTGCCTCCGACGAGATTCTCGAAAAGAACAATGCACTCCGGGCAGGGGAGGCTGGCATTTCGATTCAGAAGAACACCCTGGAATCGGTGGCCTCTCGACTTGAAAAGCTGGAAGCAGACATTGCCGAAAGCGAAGGCCGAATAGCCACCGCCGAATCCCAGAAGTCAAGCGATGCGGACCTGAACGAGGCCAAGGCGGCCATGGAAAGCGCCGAGGCGGAATACGCCCGGGTGAATGACGAACTTGCAGAACAGGAAACCCTGTTCCGCGAAAAGGACGAAGAAGTCCGCGACTTGGAAAGGACATCCCAGGACAAGGCCGCGAAGCTCTCCCAGAATACGGACCGCCTGAGAAACATCGCCGACCAGGTCCAGTTCCTCGGGGATTCCATCGAGTCCCGCAAGCGAGATATGGAGACCAACAAGATTTCTATGGAAAAGGCCGCCCGGGATATCGATGACCTGGGAGCCTCCGTCCAGGAGAAGGATTCCGCCCTTCGCGAGTTGGAAGGTCGGCGCGACGCCGCCCGTGAACGCTACGAAGTGGTCAGCGGCGACCTGGACAGCTGGCGGAGCGAGCTGGACACCATCCGCGACGACATGATCGACAAGATGAAGGAGCTGAACGAGGTGGGCCGCAAGCAAGAAGCCCTGCAGTCCAACCTGGATCGCCTCCAGGAACGCCTCCAGAATGAATGGTCCTTCGACCTGCAGGCCCCCGAAGAATTTGAGCGTGTGGAATACAGCCAGCCCGAGGCGGACAAGGAAATTCGCGAACTCCGCGGGAAAATCAAGGAACTTGGCCCCATCAACGTGAACGTGATGGAGGACTACGAAGACGAAAAGAAGCGCCTGGAAGAAGTGGAAATCCAGTTCAACGATCTGGACCGTGCCCGCGCCTCGCTGGACCGCACCATCACCAAGCTGGACGATATCGCCCGCAGCCGCTACCTGGAAACATTCGAACGGATCCAGAAGAACTTCCAGTTCGTGTTCAGCAAGCTGTTCCTGAACGGCGAAACCAAGATGAGCCTGGTGGAAAAGCTGGACGAAAACGGCAAGCCTGGCGACATTCTGGATGCCGACATCGAAATCAACGTTCGACCCACCGGCAAGAAGATGCGCGGCATCAAGGCCCTTTCCGGCGGTGAACACGCCCTGACCGCGACGGCCCTGCTCTTTGCCATCTACATGGAAAAGCCCTCGCCTTACTGCGTGCTGGACGAAGTGGACGGCCCGCTTGACGATGCCAACGTGGGCCGCTTCATGGCGCTGCTCCGTGAATTCAGCAAGCAGACCCTGTTCATCGTGGTGACCCATAACAAGCGCACCATGGCCGAAGCCGACATGCTCTACGGTGTGACCCAGGAAATCAAGGGCATTTCCCGCATCGCCAGCGTGCAACTGGCCGACGCCACCAAGTTCGCGATATAATAGCTATGAGGTCGGGCTTTGCCCTTTGAGGCAATATGTTTTTAATTAAAAAAACTCAAAGCGAGCAATGCGAGCGAACTCAAACCTCAAAGCGAAGCGACCTCACTGCTATAAAAGGCTTCGTCTTTGCGGCCCTTTCCGCCATCTGCTACGGCACGAACCCCCTTGGGGCCCTGCATCTATACGCCCAGGGGTATTCTCCGGAAACGGTCCTCTTTTACCGATTCTTTACGGCAGCGCTCCTCCTTTTGGGGGTGATTCTTGCGAAAGGCTCGCACTTCAAGATTTCATTCCGCGAATTTGGAGCGCTTGTCGCGTTTGGATTCCTCTTTGCGGTGAGTTCCCTGACCTATTACGCCTCCTTCAAGTTCATGGATGCGGGGCTGGCTTCTACGCTCTTGTTTCTTTACCCGCTGGAAGTTTCTGTGCTGATGGCCGTTTTCTTCAAGGAAAAAATCAAGGTCTGGACCATTGTTTCCATCGCCGTTTCTATGGCGGGAATTGCCCTCTTGTACCGCGGGGGAGATGGAGCACCCCTGAGCACGGTAGGGCTTGTGCTGGTGTTTATCTCTTCTATATCCTATGCCATCTACATGGTGATGGCGAACCGCATCAAGCTGCAGATGGGCTCTGTAAAGATGACCTTTTACGCCATCAGTTTCTGCATGGTATTTTTGCTGCTCTATTCGGTGACGCTGGGCTCTGGGCTTCCGCCGGTGTTCATGCAGGCCAGTTCCTGGGGCTGGGGTTTTATGCTGGGTGCCGTGCCCACGGTTCTTTCGCTGATATTCATGGTGAAGGCGGTAAAGATCATTGGCTCTACGCCCACGGCAATTCTCGGGGCTCTTGAGTCCGTAACTGCCGTGTCCATCGGTGTACTTGTCTTTGGAGAAATCCTCACAGTCCGCCTTGGAATAGGAATTGCCCTGATTCTCGGCTCCGTGGTTCTCATCGCCGCAAAGCGGAAATGATTTTTTTATTTTGGAATTATGCAGTGCAAATGTTCAAAATGCGGTAATGATTTCAACGACAAGGTGGGCATGTCCCCCCTTCAGAGCAACCTTGCCATCCGCGTGAGGAACAGGGTGGGGAATATTTGCCCCGATTGCCTCCAGGATTCCTGCAAGACCAAGCGGGGTAGGTGGAAAATGTGGTTCTACGACCTGAAAGTCGGGGCCATCTGCCTGTTGCTGCTTTTGCCGGTCTTTTTGGTTTTTGCGGGACTTGTGGTCTTTATGGCTCTCTACGTGCTGTAATAAAAAAAGACCCGGCACAAACCGAGTCTTTTTTTAGTAGCGGGGGCAGGACTTGAACGCTGCGACCTTTGGGTTATGAGCCCAACGAGCTACCAACTGCTCCACCCCGCGTCGAGGTATGCCCATATATAGTAAAATTCTATGTCCTTGTCAAGTTGAATTGGCGAAAACAGCAAGAAAAGGCCATTTTTTAATAAAAAAACAAGGTTTCGTTGACGGCCCTTCGCTGGAATGTTTATCTTTGGGCTAATGGAAAGGACGATACAACAGTCGCGGATACTGTTTCTCGATACTGGCCCGCTGGTGCGGCTTTTGCAGATGCACCCGGACTTTTATCCGACAGTGTCGGACATTTTGGACATGGTGTACGAAAAGAACATCCAGGTCCTGGTCTCGCCGGTTACCTTGTTTGAGATAAGCGGCAAGGCTTTTGCTAGTGGGGAGGGCGTGCTTGCCCGCCAGTATCGCGAGTTCTTTGAAAATTCTGCAAATGTTAAAGTTTGCTCGGTCAATGCGGAAATTTCTGTAAAGGCGGCGGAACTCTATGCCGCCTCGCAAAAGACTAACCACAAGATTACCGAAGGGGAGTCCCTGCGCCTTGCGACCGCATTCGTGAACGGCGCTGACTGCATCTTGACCGAATGCGCGAACTTCCGCACCCTTACCGACGCCCTTGTCGTGACTTTGGACGAACTTTAATTTCTTTGCGTCCTTTTTACTGGAAATTCGCCTGAAACAATCAATTCTAGTAACTAGTAACTAGTAACTAGTTACTCAAATAACTATCTTTTCCCCGTAAAATTTCGGAGAAATCATGCCAAACTATTGTCCTGTTATCGGTCTTGAAATCCATTGCCAGCTCGCGACAAAGACGAAGATGTTCTGCGGCTGCGAAATCGAAGTGAATACGACCCCGAACAAGCACGTTTGCCCTGTTTGCCTCGGTATGCCGGGTGCCATGCCCGTGCCGAACAAGAAGGCGGTGGAATACGCCATTCGCCTGGGCCTTGCCCTGAACTGCGAAATCGACCTGAACGCCATGTGGACCCGCAAGAACTACTTCTACCCGGACCTGCCGAAGGGCTACCAGATTACCCAGACGGGCGGACTTCCGGTGTACGACCACCCGATTTGCAAGAACGGCTGGCTCGAAATTGTGAAGGAAGACGGCACCAAGAAGCGCGTGGGCATTACCCGTATCCACATGGAAGAAGATGCCGGTAAGCTGATTCACGACGATGAGAAGGGTACTTTGATCGACTGCAATCGTTGCGGCGTACCTTTGATCGAGGTAGTATCTGAACCGGATATTCGCAGCGCCCAGGAAGCGGTAAATTACGTAAAGAAACTTCGCTCTATTGCCCTTTACACCGGTGTATCCGACTGTAAAATGAACGAAGGCAGCCTTCGTTGCGACGTGAATTTGTCCGTGCATAAGCCGGGAGAGCCTTTCGGTACCCGTACGGAAATGAAAAATTTGAATTCCTTCACATTTATTGCGAAGGCAATTGAATATGAATATAGAAGACAGGTAGATGCCATCGAAGCAGGGGAGGCCATTGTTCAGGAAACCCGGCGTTTTGCCCAGGAAGAGAATAAAACCTACACCATGCGCCGGAAGGAAGATGCGGATGACTACCGTTACTTCCCGGATCCGGACCTTCCGCCCATCGAACTGTCTGAAGAGGAAATTGCACGCTTGAAAGCGGCCATTCCGGAACTTCCAGATGAAAGACGGGCACGGTATGAGCAAGATTACGGTTTGTCTTCCTACGATGCTTTGAAACTGACAGAAAGCAAAGAGTTGTCTGATTACTTCGAGGCTTGTGCGAAAACGGCCAAGACCCCGAAGATTGCAGCCAATATGTTGATTACGGACGTTTTCCGGATTATGACACCGGAAGATCAGACCATTTGCGTAAGTCCTGAGAATTTTGCTTCTCTTTCTAATTTGGTGGTAGATCAAGTGATCAACAGTTCCACCGCCAAGAAAGTGCTGAAAGAAATCTGGGGCACGGAGAAGGCACCGGAGGACGTGGTGAAAGAGCAGAATTTGGCACAGATCAATGATGAAGCCGTACTTCGCGATGTAGTTGCCACCGTACTTGCCGCCAACGAGAAGTCTGTAAACGACTACAAGAACGGCAAAATGGCAGCGGTGAAGTCCTTGATGGGTCAGGCCATGGCCAAGACAAGCGGAAAAGCAAATCCTGTCATTTTACAAAAATTAATGGATGAGGCGCTGAATCAATGAATGAAAAGTTAAATGCTTATATTGAGAATTTAAAGAAGGAGCGCGTTGCGGTGCTGGGGCTTGGCATCAGCAACGCAGCTCTTTTGCGTTTCTTGAAGGACGCAGGGACCAAAGAAGTTGTGGCTTTTGATAAGAACGATACGGAGGCCCTTCGTGCTGCGGCAAAGGATTATCAGGACCAGGGCTTGATTCATGAAGCCGTGCTGGGTGAGAATTATTTGGATGAATTGGCGAAGGGAACGTTCCAGCGAATTTTTAAATCTCCCGTTATTCGTCCCGATTTGCCCCAAATTCAGGCTGCTGTTTCCAAGGGGGCGGTGCTCACCAGCGAGATGGAAGCGTTTATGTCTATGTGTCCCTGTAAAATGTTTGCCATTACCGGTAGCGACGGCAAGACCACGACGACTACCTTAGTTAGTAAGTTGTTGGAAGCTCACTATGCTGATTGTGAGGAGACCAAGGTTTGGCTGGGCGGCAATATCGGCACGCCTTTGATTGCGGAAATCGGCAACATTCGGGAAACAGACCGTGTTGTGTTGGAACTTTCCAGTTTCCAATTATTGACGTTGTCCGTATCGCCCCATGTGGCGGTAATTACGAATATTACCCCGAATCATTTAGATGTACATAAAGATTATCAGGAATATATTGACGCAAAATGTCGTATTTATGAGGCACGTCCTGATTGTCGGGTTGTGCTAAATGCAGGTTGCCCGGAAACATTGGAAATTGGGTTGGATTTGATCGATGCCGGTCGCAGCGTGGATTGGTTCTCGGCTAAAATGCCTTCTTCCGTTTACCCGGAGGGCTACTGTCGGATCGCGTATTACTTAAATAATTGGATTCACGTAAAATGGGGGGGCACTGAAATTGCCCTTGATCGTGAGACGATGTTACTTCCGGGTATGCACAATGTGGAGAATTTAATGGCGGCTATTTGTGCTTGCGGCGAGGAAATTATTCAAGAAGATGTGAAGCAG
>CALATK010000114.1 GCA_937891805.1 uncultured Fibrobacter sp.
TGGGCAATTCGCGGATGACGGACTGAGCCATCCATTCCCGCCACTGATGAATCGAAAGCGCGAGTGTCGCGGGCGTCACCTGCGGGAGCATGTCGCAAGGCAAGTCCAGCGTAATGCCGTCACAGTCACGAGTCGCATCGAACACCAGTTCGCCCGAGACCATGCGGCTGGAACCGTCTAGCCCTTCAATGCGGAAACGTTCGAGAGAACCGCCGAGAGAATTCGGAATTCTGATTTCAGATTTCGGAGTTTTCGTTAGTGGTATTTTCACACCGATTTTTTTCAATTCAATTCCGAATTCCGAATTCTGACCTCCGAACTCGTTCTGCTCCAGCCAGTATTTCGCGTCAAATTTCAGGAACTGGTCCGTGTGTTCGCGGATGTAGTCCTTCAATGTCTTGATGGAATTGACCTGATGGGCGATGCGCGCGTAGTAATCCACCAAGGCATCTTCGCTCGGGGCAAGCCCGAATTGGCGCTTGCGGGCCTCCAGCGCATGCAAGTCCTCGACGACGCGCTCGTTATGCGTCATGAACGCGAAGGGGCGCGCCATCTGGCCAAGCACAACGGCCTCCCGCCAGAAAATCTCGGCACATTCGTCGGGGTTCACGCGGGCATAATCCACGCGGTGGCCACGGCTAATCACGAGCCCGCGGAAACTCACTTCTTCCACCGCTTCCACGAAACCGCGTTCCTGGTTCCATGTGGGAGCATACCAGCGGCGCGTACAGAATGGTTCTGCCACCTGCATAATCCATTCGGGCTTGATTTCAGCAGCCTTGTTCAAAAATATGCGGCTCGTCTCCCGCACCTCGGCGCTAAAAAGCCATTCAACGCTCTTGCCGTAAAGGTCGCTGCCCGGGAACACGTGGGTCTCGCGGCCGCTCACCAGGCGGTAGCAGCCGTTTTCGATATCGCGCAGGGCAATGCCGCCCAGGAATCCCGAAAGGAGCGCAATATGCAGGTTATCCCGATGGAAGCTGTCCAGCGGACACACGCGATTCTCGAATTTCACGTCGAGGATGCGCCCGAACTGTTCGTACAAATCAATCCATTCGCGGCATCGCAAAAAATGCAGGCTGTTCTTGTCACAGAACTTGCGCAGTTTATTCCAGGTCTTGCCATCCCATTCGGCGCAGAAGGCATTCCACATGCAGATAAACGTGAGGAAATCGCTCTTGTGGCCAGCAAACTTGCGATGCAGCTGGCGGATGCGTGTACGTTCCGGTTCCTCGCTGGGCACCACACGCGGGTCCTGGATGGAGAGCGCCGAACAGACAATCAGTGCGGGCTGCAATACGCCGGCATCGCGCGCCCGCAGGAGCACCGCCGAGAGTGCCACGTCCATGGGGAGGCGCGTCATCTCGCGGCCGAGCTTGGTCACTTGCCCGCTGGCGTTATCGGCAGTAAGCGCTCCCAGTTCAAACAAGGTCTTGTACGCCCCTCGGAAAGCCGAATTCGGTGGCGGTTGCAGGAATGGAAAATTTTCCAGCTCTAGCCCGAGACTGCGCAACTGCAGCACAACGTTGGCGAGATTACTCCGCCGGATTTCCGGCTCCGTAAACTCGTCCCGCTTTTCGAAATCTTCGGGAGAATAGAGGCGGATGCAAACGCCGGGCTTTACGCGCCCCGCACGCCCTGTGCGCTGCCGGGCACTGGCCTTCGAGATATCCTCCACAGGCAACCCCTGGATTCTCGACTGGGCATTGTACCGCGAAATGCGGGCCGTACCCGTATCCACCACGTAGGCGATTCCCGGAATCGTGAGCGAAGTCTCGGCGATGTTCGTCGCGAGCACCACGCGGGTCTTTTCCGTATGCTTGAAAATGCGACGCTGTTCATCAGGGCTCATGCGCCCGTACAGCGGCAGAATGTCGAAGGTCGCGGAATCCAGTTCATGGGCAAGTTCTCCCGCCAAATCCTGAATGTCCCGTTCCGTAGGCAAAAAACAAAGCAGGTGGTCGCGGTGGCGCGTTTCCAAGTCAAGAATCGCATCGCGAGCCTCGTCAAGCAAGCCCGAATCGCCCTTGCCGCTAGTGTCGCGGTTTCGCAGGTCTGGATCCTTCGACTCCGCGCTTCGCGCTCCGCTCAGGATGACACTACTCCCTCCACCGAAATAGTATTCTACGTCCACAGGGAATGTGCGGCCCTCGGCTTCCATCGCGCAGCTGTTGTCGTAAAATTCTTCAAAAAGCTTTGCATCCAGCGTCGCAGAAGCCACAATCAGCTTGAATTCGGGGCGGGCCTGCAGAACCGTCTTGAAAATGCCCAGCAGAATATCGATGTTCAACGAACGTTCATGGGCTTCGTCTATCACGATGGACGAATATTGCCGGAACAACCTATCTCGGCGGAATTCCTGCAGCAAGATACCGTCGGTCATCACCTTGATGGGAGCATCGCTCTGGCCCTGTTCCCAGAATCGGATTTTCGTGGAGACGAGCGTTTCGTCCTTGAGTTCTTCGCGCAGGCGGTCCGCAATGGAAATCGCCGCCAGCCGGCGAGGCTCTGTCACACCGATTTTGAAACCACTCATGTCATCCCCGCGGAGGCGGGGATCTCTTTCTCGAACAGCATCAGTGAGATTCTCGCCTTCGCGAGAATGACGAACCGTGGAATACCATTCCAGCAAGAATTTGGGCAGCTGCGTGGATTTACCAGAGCCCGTATCCGCCTTGACAATCACCACCTGGTGTTTTTCGAGCAGTTCGAAAAACTCTTCCCGATGTTCAACAACGGGAAGGTCGGGGTAAGCAATTTTCAAGCTCTGGTAAGACATTCTAGCTATGAGGTGTGTGGTATGAGGTCGGTCGCCTACGGCTCCCTATGAGTTTTTAGTTTGGCGCCTTCGGCGCGATTATTAAAACTCACTGCTCATCACTCAGAACTCACTCCTTTATGTGTCCGCATTTGTCGCAGGTGAGTTTGTAGCTGTTGTCCGGGTCCACCACCATCACGCCGTCACAATCCGGCTTTTCGCAGGGCAGTTCCCCGGGCACTACTTCGCGGTATGTCTTTTTCTCTTCCATACGCCCAATTATAAAAAAAATATTTATTTCTGCATTATCATCCGTTTTCCATGGCCAAACAGACAAACCAAAACTCGATAAAAGCTGTAAAACGTTTTAACAACAGAAGTTCAAACCGATGTATTCCCTCAATTTTTCTACATTTGTGCCCACTATGAGCGAAGAAATTGTCGAAGAGAAAAAAGAGGAAAAAATCAATCCGTTCTTGACGCCGGTCAAGATTATCGAACCGAAGAACAAGCTGCCCGACTATACATTCGACCAGCTGCCCGACGAACAGAAGAACATCTTGAGAGAACACGGCTGGACGGAGCTGATGCCCGTGCAGCGCAAGACCATCCCCTATATGCTGGCCGCCCGGGACATGCTGGTGCAGTCCAAGACCGGCTCGGGCAAGACCGGGGCCTACGTGCTGCCCCTTCTGCAAGTCATTGTGCGGGACCATCCGTATCCGCAGGCACTGATCCTTGTGCCTACCCGCGAACTTTGCATCCAGGTGCAAGACGAAATCGAAAAGCTTTCCAAGGGCACGGGCATCAGGTCCGTGGCCATCTTTGGCGGTGTGGCCTACGAGCCCCAGCTGAAGGCTCTCCGCGAAGGCGTGCACATCATCGTCGCGACCCCTGGTCGCCTGATGGACCATGTGCAGCGCGGCAACGTGGACTTTTTGGATATCCGCGACCTGGTGCTGGACGAAGCCGACGAAATGCTTTCCATGGGGTTCTACCCCGACATGCAGAAGATTCGCCGCTACCTGCCCAAGGCCATTTCTTGCACCATGTTCAGCGCCACCATCCCCCAGACGGTAAAGAGCCTCGCCCGGGAATTCCAACGTCCCAGCGCCGAATTCCTTTCCCTCAGCTACGACAAGGTGATTGCCAACAACCTGGAACACCGCTGGTATCCCTGCGATGTGATGGAAAAGGATTCCATGACCATCAAGGTGCTGGAATACTACAATCCCGACAGCTGCATGATTTTCTGCAACAAGAAGAGCGACGTGAGCTATTTGGAGCAGGTGCTTTCGGGTTACGGATTCCAGGTGGGGGCCTTAAGCGGCGACGTGGCGCAGTCCATGCGAGAAAAGACCCTGAACGCCTTCCGCGACAAGAAAATCAAGATTTTGATTTGTACCGACGTGGCCGCCCGCGGAATCGACGTGGACCACGTGACCCACGTGATTGTGTATGACCATCCCGCCGACCACGAAGTCTATGTGCACCGCAGCGGCCGTACCGCCCGTGCGGGCAAGAGCGGGCTCTGCATCTCCCTCATCACGCCTGTCGAAGAAATCGAAATCAAGCAGACCGCCGCCGACTTCGGCATCAACTTCATCAAGATGGAAACTCCTACCGACGAAGAAATTGCCAAGCGTGTCAGCGACCGCCTGCGTGTTCGCCTTGAGCAGGAACGGCAGCATTTCGGCGGGCAGAAGGCTACCGAACGCATCAGCAGGTTCTTGCCGCTGGTGCGTGAACTGGCCAGCATTCCCGAAGACCAGATGCTGCTGGCATTCTTGCTGGACAAGTACGCGTGGAGAAGGTAGTTGTGAGTGGTGAGTTACGAGTTGTGAGTTATGAGTTTTTCTGGATGAATGTTTAATTTTTTCAAAAACCTCAAAGTGAGCGGCGCGAACGACCTCATGCCTCAAAGCGCGAAGCGCGGGCTCAATACCTAAAAATGGCTAAAATCAAAGTAAAATCTGCAAAAGAAATCGAGCTTATCCGCGATGCGGGGGCTCTTGCCGCCGAGACGCTGATTCTTGCCGGCGAAATGTGCAAGCCCGGCGTTTCCACCCTGGAAATCGACGAGTTCATCGGGGACTACACCAACAAGCACAAGGGCCGCTCCGCCTGCATGGGCTACCACGGCTACCCCCGCTACGCCTGCATCAGCATCAACGAAGTGGTGTGCCACGGCATCCCCCGTGCCGATACCGTCCTTAAAGACGGCGATATCGTGAACATCGACATCACCACCATCCTTTCGGGCTACCACGGCGACACCTCCGCCATGTTCTGCGTAGGCAAGGTTTCCAGCCTCGCCCAGGAACTGGTAGATACCGCCAAGTTCTGCATGGAAGAAGGCATCCGGGCCGCCGGCGAATCCAGGGCCCGTTTCTGCGATATCGGCTGTGCCATCCAGGACATCGCCGACGAACACGGTTTCAGCGTGGTAGAAGACTACTGCGGCCACGGCATCGGCCGGGGCTTCCACGAAGAACCTACGGTGCTCCATTTCCGCAACTCCGAGCGCACCCCCTTCATCGAGGTGGGCAACGTGTTCACGGTAGAACCCATGATCAACGTGGGCAAGCCCGGCACCAAGACCCTGAACGACGGCTGGACCGCCGTGACCCGTGACGGAAGCCTTAGTGCCCAGTGGGAACACACCATCGTCCGTACCAAGGACGTTGTGGAAATTCTGACATTGCCGAGATAAAATAATTCAGACTTCGGAATTCAGATTTCGGAGTTAAAGTTTAATTCAATATTAACTCTGAATTCTGAAATCCGAACTCATAATTGAAAATGTCGCTGTTAGGTAATTTACGCAACAAGGCTGTTGAAACCTTTGTCAAGAACAACGAGATGGTGAAGCGTTTCGGTGACGTGCAGTCCATTTCCATCGATTCGGACATGGGCACCGCTGACGTGGCCGTGCTCCTGCACGGAGAAGACAGGCCCATCAGGTTTCGCGGGTACTACTCCTTCGAAGACGGCGATACCGGCACAGACATCGTCATCCGGAAAATCACCTGCGAAAGGGAGTGGATTGACACCGCCCTCTCTATGTGGGTAAACGGCAAGAACTACCGCTACACAATCCCCGGCCTGGCAGGTAGTATCGCAAAGATTGTGGTTTAGGGCGTTCCCCGCTTGGTCCCTGAGCTAAGCCGAAGGGGGCCGGGGTAGGCTGTTGTCTTATCGAAAAAATTAGTCTTTTTAAGCTTTTCCCCGATTACCCGTATTGCGATATATGTTGAAAAATTATATATTAAGGGGTATGGCAATGGCGAATAAAATCAAGGATGTCTTCAAACAGCACGGGCTTTTGGCAAAGTACCGGTTGAAGAATGTTGGCATTTTCGGTTCATCAACAAGAAGCGACGAGCCCAACGACATCGACTTGATTATTTCCGATTTCGAAGACTACCATGACTTGATTGGCCTGAGAGAAGAGCTTGAAATGAGAACCGGCAAGAAGGTCGACCTGGTCATTCAAAAGCACGCAAGTCCAATCATTGTTCGCCACGCATTGGAAGAAGCGGTCTATGTTGCCTGAAGAAAACAAAGACCTTTTTCACCTTTTGGGCATACTTGAGTCAGCCGGTAAAATCTCCGACTACTCCAAGGGAATTGAGACCGCGGATGAGTTTATAAGGGCTCAGAACCAGATGGTTTACAACGCCTGTCTGACGTTACTAACGAATATTTGTGAAGAACTGGAAAAACTCTCTGCGGAAACCAAGTCCAAATTAACCAAGTTGGATTTGAGAGCCATAAAGGGAATGCGCAACAGAATAGTGCACGATTACCAGAACCTGGACTCCTACATTATTTTTGATGCCATACAGAAAGATTTACCCCCACTCAAATCGACTTTGTACAAGGTGATTTCTTTGGGACTTAAAAACAACATCTTTGACAGGGAAGATTTCAACATCTCCAAAGTCAGCGAATTCTATAAAGATATTGATTTTTCAAAGATTGAATGTTGATGCTGTTTGGGCGTTCCCCGCTGACGCGGGTCGGGCTATACTCGCTTCGCTCACGGAGCCTCGCACTTGTCATCCCCGCGAAGGCGGGGATCTCCATTGCGCGTCTCCGCCCTATCGGGTCACTATCCCTAACGCGCTCTGCAGAACTGATTCAGCCATTTCAAGGCGAAGGATCGGCAAAAAGTCATTTTTTCGCCCTGACATTGCGAAGTTTGTGTTTTAGGAAAACTGCTGTCAAAGTAAAGTCGGGATTGACATTTGTCATTGTTTGGTAAAAACGCAAAGCATCTTCATACAAGTCTTTATTTAATTTGTCCTTGTACTTGGCCAAATCTGTACCGAGTGCACTGTAGGCGATTGCCCAGATATGGTCAGGACGCCAACGTTCGTTTGGACTCGTATGGCTTTCAGTTGTATAGCCCTGGGGGTAGGTGTTTTCGAAAATCCGTGAATAGGGAAAAGAAGTGACCGCACCGTTAATAGCAATCGGGAAAGCATTGACAACACCCTCGCAATCAATGATTCCCATATAATTAACGGTGTGACCACTCTTGAGCATATCTTCTGCCCATTTCAACGTGGGTAGCCAGTGTCCCTGTTCCTTGTAAACATCAGGCCAAAAAGAGAATTGTTTTCTTGTCTGCCATAATGTTCCACACCTACTTAAGATTTACCGCTTTGCTCACCCCGTTCACTCGGATAATATAGTTGCCAGGTGTTTGCAAAGTGACACTTGTTACGCCCGTTACCGAGAGAGGCTTCGTGGTCACCAAGTGACCGAGCACATCAAAAATACGAACACTTCCGCCTTGCGTATTGGAGAGTGTAACCGTCATTCCGTTTACCGATAGATTGAAGGTTTTCTGCGGAGTTGCCATCACGAAATTCGATTTCTCCGAAGAACTGCTATTTATTTCCTTAGATGACGAACTCTTTTCAGACGAAGACGATTCTACGTCAGAACTGCTATGTATTTCCGTGGATGACGAACTCTTTTCAGACGAAGACGATTCTACGTCAGAGCTGCTATTAATTTCCTTAGAAGAACTGGATGCTATGCTTGAAGAACTTATCTCATAGGTATAAGAACTTGATGAAGACATTTTTGAACTGGATGAAGTTATTTCTTCTACCCAACTTTCATCAAATTCTGGATATTCACGTCCTTGTTTCCAACGGGCGTAATCGGTTCCAAAATTTTCATTTGAAAATTGAACCCATTGATTCAATGCTTCTAACAAAGAGCCGTTTGCTTCTTCATCAGAATCTAAATTGTAATATTTCATTGTCGATCCGCCGCTTGCCGCCAGAGAATCGAAATAATACGAATCTGACAGAGTGGTTATATCGGTAGTATCATTTCTATAAGATGATATAGCATAAGAATTATATATATAGTTTGAACCGAAATTGATAGAAATTAAACGAGTCAAAGGATGATAACTAGCAGTTCCATAATTATACGAATTTGATATGCTATTGTTTCCGAATATGTGAATATAAGCCAGCCCAGGATCAGCGACAAGTCCCGCATAAGCAGTCCCAGTATTGTAAGAATTTTTGACGGAGCCACTTCCAGATGCCACTAACCCTGATATATGGAATTTACACCACATGTACTCTCCATTAAGATGCTCTCCCTCCACATTCAAATTTCCTTTGTTAAAAGAATTGGTGACTTTTCCATTATTAAATGCTACAATTCCTCCACTGTGGCTACTATTCTTACTAGTATAAGAATAGTCTAATAGCAGTAATATGGGAGACATATTTGAGCTTCTATCAACCACACCACTTTCTTCATTTTTTCCGACAATACCTCCTACATAGTTTAATTTTTTTCCAAGTAATCGCAAATAGATGGTATCGGAACCGTTTAGAGCTTTACTGACAACTCCTTGATTTATTCCTACAATACCTCCAACTACCGACGTTGGTAAAGTTGCCATTGTATCTATTCTTGCAAAATTTCTTACGTTCTGTATTTTTCCCGTTGTCAAGTTATAAGCTGCAATTCCTCCGCATACATAATCGGGAATAGAATCACTATCCCAGTTAGAGTTAGTATAGTAATATCGATCTGTGTATTCTGGCGAAAATTCTCCACCAATTTTTATTTCTCCCCAAATGGTATTATTTTCTACAATGCCCGCATTGTAAATCGCAATCCCTCCATAAAAGGTCTGTGTTAATGGATTACTATTTTTTGTAATTACTCCGTTATAAGAACTGTTACTTATTGTTCCGGCATTATAAATTGCTAAACCGGCAACACCATAAGATTTTGTAGACAAATCTGATTCTATCGAACAGCTGTCTATAAGTCCAGAGTTAAAAAAAGAGATTCCAGAAACCCAACTTCCAGCATAAATCCCTTGACCTATTTTGAGATGCTTAATTTTTCCAGCCGTAAATCCGAACAACGACGCAATTGAAGATAGTGAATCAAAAAACAACCCTTCTATACGGTGATTTTTTCCATCAAATTCCCCTTCAAATGAAAAAGATTTATTTCCGATAGGAACCCATATATAACGACTAGCATCTTCTGGTTTAATGTCAGAATTTAACGTAATCTTTTTCCCTTTAAAAGTATCGTGGAAACCACTCTGATATCCATTAACAATAGCACTTAATCCAGCAAGTTGTTCGATATTTGTGATGGTAAATTCATCCGATGACGTATTATACCAACTGATATCATATTTTTTTTGAGCTATCCAAGACTGTCTAGAAGGAAGGCTATCCGATAGTAAAATACGTGGAGCATTGCTTGGTTTCCAGTTTTTGTATAATTTCCAGGTTTTGTATAATTTATAATTTGGATTACGATAAACCCATTCGTTGAGAAAATCTTCATGTGCATAAGCAAATGGGAATGCTATTCCTAAAATAGAGTCCTTGTAAAAATAAGGTTGTTTGACTGTTTCATTCTTTATAACAGTTTGTGAATCGTCATGGTAACCTTGTTGGTATTCACAACCAGATGTTGCCGCCCAACCATAGTAATCTTTATGGCTTTGATCAGTCCCTTTACCATACTCACGGCAAGGTATAGAATAGCTAATGTTATTATATACCATGGAAGAATCCTTGTGTATTCCATAAGACGATGAATTTTCAATTAAGGAATTTTTACCTTGGCGAAAAAGAATACCCCTTTCCTGAGTAAGTAAACAATTGCGCATAACAGAATTTTTTAATGTTCCTACTAAAGAGAAAAGACCATTCTGATATTGATTGGGATTCGTTCTTCCAACAGAATCTATAAATAAAGTATCAACAAGAATATTGTCTATGGTTGACGAATCCGCAATTCCTACAATCCAACCAAAATTAGGGAATTCCACGCTACTATAGGAAAGTTTAAAGTTATCAAAAACAGCTTTTTTGTACATTAAATCAGAAAATAAAATTGTATCAGGTTGAAGATTGTTTAAATAAGCTCCTCTTTCTGCTTTGGCAACAAATCCGCCAATACCTTTGGCTGATTTATTTTTCGATTCAGGTATATTAAAGTAAAAATTATTTATCTTCAAATTTGATATTTCTCCTGATACATATCCAAACAAACCATAAACATAGCTTGCGTCAGTCGTGTCTATATAAATATTCGAAATTTTATAATGATTCCCGTTGAAAAAACCCCTATAAGATTTTAATGAATCTTGTCCAATAGGAATCCAATTGGAGGCATTGGAAATATTTAGCTTTGAACTTGCATAGCAATTAATATTTTTTGTCAAAACAGCATTTATATCCGTATTTCCAGCATTAACACGATCACGGAACCAAGCTAGTTCAGTGCATTTCGATATCTGGTAGAAAGTTTTACCATCAATTGTTGTGAATGATGGCTCTGCAGAATTCAAGTACAATGACTGAGCATAAATACCTATAGATAACAATAAAGTGTATATTAAAACTTTCATCATGTTTACCTCCTTGCAGTGTAGCTGATGGATATAATAATGTCTTCTATTTCGTTGCCATTTGCACCAGAAATAGAAAGTGAACTGTTCTCATTTGATGGAGAAGTAGAATTATCGCCACCACAGGAAACTATTAATAAGGAAAAAAAGAGTGAGTAGAGGACTTGCTTATGCATTAGTTTTCTCCTTTTTTGCTTTTTTTCACATACAATGTCTGCATATTGATAAATATATCATAAAAAAGGGCGAAAAGCACAAGAAAAAAGCTATTTCTCCCAAAAACAACCCTGGATTCTATCGGCCCCTTCGGGGCCTCCAGAATGACAGAAGGAAAAACGGGGGTTATGACCTTTCGAATAAAGCCTACAGCCCGGTCACCAGGCCGCCGATTTGGCGGGCCAGGTAGGTGGCGTAGTTGTCGGTCATGCCGCTCACAAAGTCTAGCACCTGGTGATATGCCTCGGCGGTAGTGACGCTCTGGCCAATCTTGGCGTTACCGATAAGCCGCACGATTCGACTAGCCCGGTAGGAGCTCTTCACGTTCACCCGGTAGTCGTGAACACCGCTGATAAAGGCATCCAGCACGGTACTCAGAGTGGTGTAGCTCCCTACTTCCAGTTCGGTCTTGCGACGGTCGGGGTAAATGCGTTCACGGCCCAGGCGCTTGGCGATAAAGATTCCCCGCATGGCATCGGAACGGGACAGGTCTATCAGGTGCTTGTCCAGAGTGCCTTCCATAATCTGCTCGTAATTATTGGCAAAGACCACCGCCACGTCGTCAATCAGGTTCTGGATGGCCTTGCCGCGAACGCTGGAGAGGAAGTCCCTGAAGTTCTGGCCGTTCTCTTCGTATTCCTTGTCGATGTTGATGTCCGGACCGCAGAGGTAGCTGAACATGTCGCGGACATCGGCAAAGGTAAGGATGCCCAGCTCGATGGCGTCTTCCACGTCGAGAATGGAATAACAGATATCGTCGGCGGCTTCCATCAGGTAAACCAGGGGGTGCCTCACCCACTTGCCGTTCCCGATTTCGGGGAGGCCGAGAATTTCCGCTGTGGTCCTGTACAAATCCGCCTCGGTAGAGAACAGGCTGGTAGGGTGACCGTAGCAGGCCAGGGACGGGTACTTGATCATGGCCCCGATGGTGGCGTAGGTCAGGCGCATGCCTCCGTCCAGAAAGTGGTATTCCAGCTTGGAGAGAATGCGGTGGCCCTGGGCGTTGCCGTCGAAGTTCTCGAAGTCCGCCAGTTCCTTGTCGGTCATGTCCTTCAGAGGGTCGGAATTGCGGTTCTTGCGGAACCATTCCCGAATGGCGGACTCCCCCGCGTGCCCGAAAGGCGGGTTACCGATATCGTGGGCCAGGCAGGCCGACTGGACGATAGTTCCAAAGTGGTACTCGTTGATGCTCTTGGGCAGGTAGTTCTTTATCAGGTGATAAACCGTCACCGCAAGGCTGCGGCCCACGCTGGCCACCTCGATACTGTGGGTCAGGCGGCTGTGCACGTGGTCGTTTACGGAGAAGGGATGGACCTGGGTCTTGCGGCCCAGCCTGCGGAACGCCGTCGAAAAAACGATGCGGTCAAAGTCCCTATGAAAGTCCGAACGGTTGGGGTCACGGTCTGCGGGGTGACCATAGCGGGTGGCCGAAAGAAGAGTTTCCCAGTTCAGCATCAGAATACCACCAGGTCGTTCTTGTGAATCAGTTCGTCGGGCACGGAACTGCCCAAAATCTCGTGGACTTCTCGGGTCTTTTTGCGAAGCACCAGCTTCAGCGTTTCGCTGTCAAAACCTGCCACGCCGCGGGCAATTACCGTTCCGGATTCGTCCAGAACTTCGATCAAATCGCCCTTGTCAAAGTGCTTCTTGACCGCAAGCACACCTACAGGAAGCAGGCTGGAATGCTTTTCGCGCAGAGCCTTGGAGCCGCCCTCGTCCACCACCACGCTTCCACGGGGGGTGGTAATAAAGCGGAGCCAACGCTGGCGGCTGTTCAGCTTGTTCTTGGAACCGGCAAAGAACGTGCCCACCGCATTTTCAAGGACCACCTGATGGGGCAGCACCTTCATGCCATTGGCAAGGAATGCGTTGGCACCGCTCCGGGTCACGTTACGGATAGAATCCAGCTTGCTACGCATGCCGCCGGTACTGACCGCAGAACCCGCCTCGCCGGGCTTGCCTGCTAGGGCGAGAATGGCGGGGGTAATTTCGGGAACGAAACGCAACAGGCGGGCGTCGGGATTCTTCTTCGGGTTGTCGTCGAAAAGTCCGTCCTCGTCGGTGAAAATCAGGAGCAAATCGGCATCCAAGAAGAGGGCCACGTCGCTAGAAAGCTTGTCGTTATCCCCCACCTTGATTTCGGCTACCGCCAAGGAGTCGTTCTCGTTGATGATGGGAACAATCTTTCGGGCAAGCATGGCCTTGATGGTGTTCTGCAAATTCTTATAGCGCGTGCGGTCCCGGAAGTCGTCTGCCGAAAGGAGAATCTGGCCCACGGAAAGGTCCACCCAGCGAAACATCTCCCGGTAGGCATACATCAGGTCGATTTGCCCCACGGCGGCACAGGCCTGCTTTTCGGCCATGTTGGTGGGCTTTTCCTTGTAGCCCAGTTCCGCCATGCCCGTACCCACGGCACCGCTGGTGACAATCACCACTTCCTTGCCCGCTTCTATCAGGCGGGAAACGGAATCGGCAAGCTTCTGGATGTAACGGCTGCGGACACCGCCCTTGGCGCTGTCCACCAGAATTCGGGAACCGATCTTTACAACAATGCGGCGGGATTCATTAAGGATGTTCTTACGAAGTTCACTCATAGGATACTAGGATCTAGGGGCTAGGATTTAGGGGCTAGGAGTTAGTGGTTAGGATCTAGGGGTTTGGACCGACGGTTTCAAGAGGTGTCATCCTGACGCTATTCATTTTCCGTTCCTTATCGGCACACCAAAAGACGGATGGCGTCCAGACGGAGTTGCGGGGTGGAAACGATCTTGCGACGTTCCGTCACGTTCTTCTTCATCTGCTGCAAGGCCGAAGAACTTCCGCCGTGGCCGCGCATCAGCATCAGGTGGTTCATGCGCTGGTATTCCTGCTCGGTGCGTTTTTCCACCAGGTCAGCGGCCTTTTCGGCGTATTCCTTCGCCATGGCGTTGATGGACTGGCGTGCAAAGCCAAGACCTTCCTTGGCAAAGAACCTAAGAGTCGCATCGACGGCCTTGTTCCCGCGAGGCACAGCCACATCCCTGAGGCTTGCCGTCTTCAGGTTTTCGAGAACAGAAGACATGTCCTTGCCTGTAGGGTCAATCAAGGCAGATGCATAGCAGGGACCCACGATATCGGACATGCCCCACTCCTCGGGCACGGGCAGTTCCACCACGAAGTTGTACTGCATCATGAGCCCACGCAGGCCCGAGTCCTGCCAAATGGAGCAGGCCACCGTACCGTGATTCACGCCGGTCTCGTAGTCGATAACGCCCTGGGCCAACGGGTGTTCCAAGCTTACAAAGTCCACCTCGTCGTGAATCATGGCCACCTTGCGGTCGAAGGTCACCGTAAGCGAGATGGCATCGGACCCCTGTTCCTCGTCTTCGCTCTGGGCGGCCATCATGGCGCGAGTGGGCATACCGGGAACTGTGCCCGCTTCGATCTGGGGACCCATGGTAATCACGGAACAGCCGGCAATGGCGCTGGGTTCAATGTCCAGCCCTCGGGCCTTCAGGGAATCCAGCAGCAGGTCCTTCATCTCCGGCTCGGCGTCAATCTTCTCGATGGCGTCGGTAATCTCTTTTGCCTTTTCCGGGTTGCGGGAGTTGAACTCCAGCAGGCGGTCACGACCCTTCTCGATTTTCTTGCGCATCTGTTCGGAATCTTTCTGAACCGCGGGAATGACCTTGGCCATAAAGTTTTCCATGCTGTTCAGAGGATCCGCCAGAGCCTCAATCAGGCTGTCCGTATATTTGAGGAACAGCTCGCCGCCGCCCATCAGGGGCGCGCCAAAGGCGTTCAGGCCTTCGTCGTACCAGCGGAACATCACCTCCTGGCCGGAGCCCTTCACGTAGGGCACATGCACGTAGATGTCCTTTGTCTGGCCGATACGGTCCAGACGGCCGATGCGCTGTTCTACCAGGGCCGCATCCAGAGGCAGGTCGAAAAGTATCAGGTGGTGGGAGAACTGGAAGTTGCGGCCTTCGGCACCGATTTCAGAAGCGATAAGGATGTTCGCCCCGTTGGGCTTGCTAAAATTCGCAGCCGCCTTGTCGCGAGCCAAAATGCTCATGCCTTCGCTAAACACGGCGAGTCCACCCTCGCCCAGGTACTCCGTAAGCACGGTCTTAAGGGCCATCAAAACAGATTCGCTTTCGCAAATCAAGAGAATCTTGTCTTTCTGGTGTTTTTTCAGGAATCCCTTGAGCCAGACAATGCGTTCGTCCTTGTCCCAGGCGTCGGAATACTGGGTACAGAGAAGACCGTTTTCCTGAATATCCGTGGTCAAGTCGTCGCCAGTTGCACCCTCTTCCATGTAGAGGTATTTCTGGGCGGCAATTTCCACCATGTCCCGGTATTCTGGATTGGGTTCCAGAGGAATGGCATCCAAGATGCGTTTCGGGAAACCGCCCACGCCCTTGCGGGTGTTCCTGAACACCACGGAACCTGTACCCATGGCATCTACAATCCGGCGAATCCACTCCCCTGCTGTCAAAGACTTGGAACTTTCCTGCTCCAGCCAGGGGCGGATCTTGGAATTCTTGGGCACGGCCTCGTAGAGGTCGTCCCAGCTCATCTGGTGGTTCGGGTCTGTGGGAATCTTCTTGAGGTCGTTTACCAGCTTGTTGTAGGCCTCTTGGTCGGCGATAAATTCCTTGTAGTCCGTAAAACGGGTAGGGTCCAACATCTTGAGGCGGTTGAACTGGGATTCCGGATTGAGCTGCAGAGGAGTTCCCGTCAAAAGCAGCAGCCCCTTGGTCTTTTTGG
>CALATK010000115.1 GCA_937891805.1 uncultured Fibrobacter sp.
ACGGAGCCTGCCATGCCCTTGAGGAGTACCGCCGGAGTGTCTTCGACCTTGAGCGTGCAGAAGCGGGCTTCGAAGCGTTCGGAGAGGTTCTGCACAAAGCGCGGCCAGTGCTTGGCACCCGGAATCAGGTCCTTGAGGTTAGAGACCATCTGGCAACCGTTGCAGACGCCGAGCGTGAAGGTGTCCTTGCGGTTGAAGTAAGCTTCGAATTCGGCACGGGCCTTCGGGTTGAAGAGGATGCTCTTGGCCCAGCCTTCGCCAGCACCGAGAACGTCACCGTAGCTGAAGCCACCGCAAGCCACGAGACCGTTGAAGTCCTTGAGGCTTACGCGGCCTTCGAGAATGTCGGTCATGTGAACGTCAATGGATTCGAAGCCTGCCTTCTGGAAGGCGGCAGCCATTTCGAGTTCGCCATTGACGCCCTGTTCACGGAGGATTGCCATCTTCGGGCGGCTTGCGTAGTCCTTCACGACCTTTGCAGACGCCGCCACGTCGAAGGTGACCTTCGGCGTGATACCCGGATTGTCCTGTTCCAACTTGAGCTTGTATTCGCTTTCGGCACAATCCGGGTTATCGCGGAGGGCCGCGATGCGGCGGGTCGTGTCGCTCCAGATGGCGCGGAGATCCGAGAGGCCTTCGGCGTAGTCACCGATGACCAGGTTGTACGTATCGTTGAGAGTTGCAATTTCAGAAACCGTATCGCCGAGACCAGCGGCAGCAAATGCGTCGCGCACAGCAGCGAGGTCGGCATTCTTCACCTGGAGCACGGCACCGAGTTCTTCGTTGAAGAGGGCGTCGATGAGGTTGCCCTTGAGGGCGTCAGCCTTCACCGTCACGCCCACGTGGCCTGCGAATGCCATTTCGGCAAGCGTCGTGTAGAGGCCGCCATCGCTCTTGTCGTGGTAGGCCATAATCTTGCCAGCCGCATTGAGCTTCTGGATGGTTTCGAAGAAGGCGCGAAGTTCCTTGGCGCTGTCCACATCCGGAGCCTTGTCGCCGAGGTTGCAGTAAACCTGAGCTGCGATGGAAGCACCCATGCGGTTCTTGCCGCGAGCGAGGTCCACGAGAACGAGGGTCGAATCCTTGTCCTGCAGCAGCTGCGGGGTAAGCGTCTTGCGCACATCGGCGCAAGGAGCAAAGGCACTAATCACGAGCGAAATCGGAGCGGTCACGCGGTGGCTACCCTGAGCGTCAGACCACACGGTGCTCATGCTCATGGAGTCCTTACCCACCGGAATTGTAATGCCAAGTTCCGGGCAGAGTTCCATACCGATGGACTTCACGGCTTCGTAGAGGTCGGCGCCATCGCCTTCGTAGTTCGGCGTAGCCATCCAGTTTGCAGACAAGTTTACGCGGCCCATATCAGGCACGCAAGCGGCAGCCATGTTCGTGAGAGATTCTGCCACCGTCATGCGGGCAGCAGCGGCCGGAGAAATCAAAGCAACCGGAGCGCGTTCGCCCATGCTCATCACTTCACCTTCGTAAGTATCAAGCGTCGCGCTGGTCACGGCGCAGTCGGCGACAGGCACCTGCCACGGTCCAACCATCTGGTCGCGGCAAATCATACCCGTCACAGAACGGTCACCGATAGAAATGAGGAACGTCTTGTCGGCGACAGTCGGGTTTGCGAGCACACGGTGAGCCACGTCCTTGATAGTTGCATCGGCCGGAACCACCGTAGAATTGAGCGGGCGCTTCTGACTCTTTTCGTTACGGATCATGCGGGGCGGCTTGCCGAGGAGCACACCCAGCGGCATGTCAATCGGAGTCGTGCCGAAGTGCTTATCGGTAAGAGTGAGGTGCTTTTCGGGGATTGCCTCGCCCACCACGGCATACGGGCAGCGTTCACGCTTACAGATTGCGTCGAACACATCCAGCTTGTCGCCAGCAATAGCGATAACGTAACGTTCCTGGGATTCGTTACTCCAGATTTCGAAGGGGCTCATACCCGGTTCGTCGTTCGGCACATTGCGCAGTTCAAACTTACCGCCGAGGCCGCCATCGTTCACGAGTTCCGGGAAGGCGTTCGAAAGTCCACCTGCACCCACGTCGTGAATGAAGGTAATCGGGTTTTCTTCGTCCATCGCCCAGCAGCGGTCGATGACTTCCTGGCAGCGGCGTTCCATTTCGGGGTTTTCACGCTGCACAGACGCAAAGTCCAAAGATTCGTTACCGGCACCGTTCTGCACGGAGCTAGCAGCACCGCCACCGAGACCGATGAGCATGGCCGGACCGCCGAGCACAATCAGGTGGTCACCCGGGTCGATGTGACCCTTTTCGATATGTTCATGCTTGATGTTGCCGAGACCACCAGCCAGCATAATCGGCTTGTGGTAACCGCGGACTTCCTTGCCGTTCTGGGCATCGACTTCCTGTTCGAAAGTGCGGAAGTAACCGAGGATGTTCGGACGGCCGTATTCGTTGTTGAACGCGGCACCACCCAGCGGGCCTTCGATCATGATGTCGAGGGCAGACGCAATGCGGGACGGGCTTCCAAAGTCCTTTTCCCAAGGTTGGACTGCGCCCGGCAGTTTCAAGTTCGAGACGCTGAAGCCCGTGAGACCGGCCTTCGGCTTGGAACCCTTACCCGTGGCACCTTCGTCACGGATTTCGCCACCACTACCGGTAGCGGCACCCGGGAACGGAGAAATGGCCGTCGGGTGGTTGTGAGTTTCGACCTTCATGAGGATGTCGACTTCTTCGTGGTGGAAGTCGTACTTGTTATTGCGCGGGTCGGCATAGTAGCGGCCAGCGACAGCGCCCTTCATCACGGCGGCGTTGTCCTTGTACGCGCTAAAAATGTTCGAGTTGTGGAGCTGGTAGGTGTTCTTGATCATCTGGAACAGGGACTTGTCCTGTTTGACGCCGTCGATGGTCCATTCGGCACCGAACACCTTGTGGCGGCAGTGTTCCGAGTTGGCCTGAGCGAACATGTAGAGTTCCACATCGGTCGGGTTGCGCTTGAGTTCGGTGAAATTCTTCACCAGGTAGTCGATTTCGTCCGGGGAAAGAGCGAGGCCCATTTCCTTGTCGGCCTTCACGAGGGCGTCGCGGCCTTCGGTAAGCACCGGAATCACGTTCAGCGGGCGCGGTTCTTCCTTGCTGAAGAGGACTTCCAAGGAGACGGTGTCGGCGAAAACGGCCTGCGTCATGCGGTCGTGAATCTTGGCCGCAATCTGGGCGCGTGCACCGGCAGGCACAGAACCTTCGAACTTCACATAGTAAGCGATTGCGCGTTCAATGCGCTTGATGGCCAGAAGGCCGCAAATGTGAGCGATATCGGTCGCCTTCGAGCTCCACGGACTAATGGTACCCGGACGCGGGCACACCACAAAGAGTTCGCCTTCGAGAGCCTTGGGTTCGCGGGCCGGACCGTAGTGCAGCACCTTCTTCAGAGTTTCGGTTTCTGCATCGGAAAGTTCGGCGGACAGGTCCACCACATGCAGAAATTCAGCATAAACGGAAGCGACAGAAAGGCCTGCGCTCTTGAAATCGGAAGAAAGTTTCTGGAGACGGAAATCCGACAGAGCCGGCGTACCACGAAGAATGAGCATTATAAACCTCGGTTTGATTTTTTACGAGGGGAAAGATAGAAAATAGGTATGAGGTCGCTCGTTTCACTCGCTTTGAGCTATGAGCTTTTATAATCGTGCCTTCGGCGCCATATTTTAACTCAATGTTCAAACCTAAAAGCCTTGCCTGGGCAAGGCGCATTCATAACACAAAAACGGCCCGCGGGGCGGGTCGTTTGGTGTTATTTTGTAACTCGTTGAGAGTCAAGAAGATGCCCTTGCGGGGGCGACAACTATTCCTCGCCTTCCTCACCTTCCTCTTCTTCAGCAACGGCGGCAGCGATAGTTGCATTGCCAAGCAAAGCACCGACATCAATGGACTTGAGACCGGCAAGGGTCTTCAGGTCGGTCTTCTTGTCCACATCCACCTTGTCGAAGGTCGTGACGATGTAGTAGGCCGCGGTCGGTTCAAAACGACGTGTCTTCTGGGAAATGCTGTTGGAACCCTTGGTAGCCGGGAAATACTTGCCTTCCAGCTTAGCCATGTCCTGGGAAGTCTTTGCCCCCTGTACGGCATCGCAGGTCAGCGCCCACAGCATCTTGGTGGTGCCAGCGGTAGAGTTCACGTACTCGATAATCTTGCTGGAGCCCTTGAAACTGTTGCCCGTGGTCTTGGTGTAATGTTCCGTCGCCTGGGTCACATAGTTCCCCTTCTGCATAAAGAGCATGGCGGCAATGGCCACCACCAGGACGGTCAAAACGATTGCAATGTTCTTGATATTCATCCTAAATCTCCTTATTCAAAGTGGAAAGCCGCAGGAGCTTCCAGTTTAAAGGCTTCGTCCATGTTGTATTCCACCAGGGCCTTGTAATCGCTGTCCTTGAGCTTACCCTTCACAAAGGTGAAGCTGAGGGTGCAATTCTTGCCGCAGGCCACTTCCTTCACGCCGCCTTCGTCCTTCAGCAGGAACTTGTCGGCAAGGCCGCCCTTTTCGTTAATATCGTTCTGGACCTTGTCCGGAATACCTGCAGCAGTGTACATGTAAGAAAGCTGTTTCAGACGGGCATCCTTGTCGCCTTCAATGGCCTTGACTGCCGCATTAAAACTTGCCTCGGACTTGTCGCCAGTAAGGGTCGCATACACCAGCTTCCAAGCCATGCCGTACTGGTCCATGGATTTCCACTGTTCCTGGAGCATTCCGTTGGCCTTTTCCTGGTAGGCACCCACCTGCTCCTTAACGGAAGCCTGAGCCTGATCGTTATAGTTACCCTTGAGAATCATCATGACCACAATGAGGACCACGATAAGGACCGCATCCACAATGGCCAGAATCTTGAATTTTTGATTGTTCATATAAAATCCTTCTTGATAGAACGGTTTTAGTAGAATTTAATTCTTAATTTGCAAAAAAGAAGACATTTTTTGAAAAAAAGGTCAAAAAAGGGGACTATTTCCGTAAAAAAAAGGAAATCTCCCCCCAAAAGAGCAATTTTACAGAGAGAACCTTTTTATATTGGAGGCGATGGCAAACGAACCCGAAAAGACAAAAATCCCCTCCCAGATTATTTTCGAAAACCTGAGGGAACTCCTGCGGGCCAAGAACACCGCCCACGAGTCCATGTTCAAGTTCCATTGGAAAAAGATGTGGCCCTTCAGCCTCATCTGGCCCCAAGTGGACTACGAGCGCATCGTGCGGCTCATGAGCGAAATCCGCAAAAACGCCATCATCCAGAAAAACCTGGTTTTGCAGGCCAAAAATGTCGCCAAGGAGTTTGAAAAAGAATTCCTGGACGCCGTTCCCGCCTACCTTGACGCCCTTGACGTTTCTTGCCAGAAACTTTCGGCAGCGGCCCAGTGGAAGCAGGACATGCTCCTAAAACGCATCCACAAAGACGTGAAGTTCCGCCGGGATGTCTCGGAATACAACCGCATTCTTAAAGAATACGAAGAAGCTCAGGGAAACCTGGTACGGGCTGGAGCCTTTGTGCAGGTCGGCTGGGGAAAAGTGGTACAGGCAAAGTCTAACGTGTAATGTGGAATGTGAAGTGTGTAATGGGGAATTTCACATTACACACTTGAAAAAATTGCTCTTGCTAAATTCAGCCGCCACTTTATTTTCTGCAAAAAAACTGCGGGTGAATTTCCAATGTGCGTCGCATTACCACTATGCTGACGATACTCAATAAGAGGCTCCGTAACATACGACACCCTGAAAAATTTCTCGGCAACAAGCCCTAACCATTGATCGTGCATGGGAAGATTTCTGGGGAATGGAAGAGCCCTATCCAAGATACTCCGGCGGAATGCCATACAGCAACCCGTAAAGGAATTTTTCCACCAATTGGCAAACACCCCCTTCGTGTAAGGGCGAATTTCGCTCAACTTGCCATCGCGAACCCACGAGGAACCGGACGGCTCGGAAGGTCGAAGCATCCATGCATTATGAATCACAAGGTCCGCGTCTTTCAGCGCCGCAAGAACTTTCTCCACTTTTCCCGGAAGCCAAATATCATCTTGATCGGCGAGGAAGATGAATTCCCCCTTAGATGCCTGCAGAGCACGTTCATAATTATAGATAACGCCCAGATGCTTTTCGGCGGGCAACACACGGACTCGCGGTTCTTTCAATGATTCAACCACCAGCAAGGTATCGTCAGTAGAACCATCGTCAGCGACAATAACTTCGGCATCCGTGGGCAACTGCGAAAGAATACTTTCCAGCTGTTCGCGGATAAATTTACCGCCGTTATATGTCGCCATGCAGACCGAAATCATATCCACCACCCCCTAATGCTTCAAAAACACACTAGGGATAAACAACTTGGGCAACCGCTTAACAAAGCCCATCGAAAACGACGCCAACTGAGGAAGTCGCTTTAGAGCCTCCCCCTTATTGTTGTACGCCAAGGCAGAAAACCAGGCCGTCTTAAACGCCTGGCGAGCCTTTGAATATAATGAATGACCTTTGTAGCAATCAATTGCCCTAAGCATTCCCTCGTAGATCTTGTTTATCGTCTCTTTATTTTTCAACGACGACAAATTGTTCCCATGAATGCGGTAATGACAGCAGTTGCAGCTAATGACAGGGACTTTTCCATATTCATACAGTAACTTGAGAATCATGGGAAAATCTTCCTGAAAACAGGATTCATTATAACCACCGAGCCGACGGAACTCCGCCACGTCTATCATTTCAGAACAGCCGTGAATTTCCTTTCTACCCAGAAAAAACTCTTCAAAGGAAACTTCGGGAATAGATTTCAAATACCTCGGGTCAGGATTTGGATTCACAACCCCATTTTCGTCCATTGTATGGATTTGACCAAAGCAGGCCTTGTACTGCGGATGATTTACCAAGAAATCGCTCTGGACTTTCAACCGATCCGGTGGCATTATATCGTCTGAGGCAAATGAACAAAAATACTTGCCACGCGCCATGGACAAAAGTTCGTTCATGGTAGCCACGACTCCCCTATTTTCGCGATGGACATAGGTAAATCGCAATTCGGAGGAAAGTTTCTCTAGAATTTCGGGAGAAATATCTGTACTGCCATCATCGATAACGACAAGTTCAAAAGTCACCCCCGTCTGTGTCATTACCGAACGGACCGCCGCTTCCACAAACTTTTCGTGATTGTAGCTGGCCATAAGCACCGACACGAGCGGCGGAAGCTCCCGCTGTTCTGTCTCGACCCCTTGAGCGAAGGCCTTCACGTAAACATTCTCGGTCATCTTTTCGGCAAACATGTTGGTTACGGAGTATTCCACTTGAGCCTCCGAACCAAGATGTAAAGTGTCACCAGATACAAGAAATTTTCCGCAGCATAGGCAAGCATGGGGCCGTTAAAATCGACAAGCTTGACTCCAACAAGCGTTCCGACAGACAAGAAAATCTCTGAACATATTTCAACGGTTATAAACTTCACCGTTTCTGCCCGAGCAATTAGCACAAGTGCTAGGGCATATCCGCCGGCCCTGAAAAAATCACCAACAAGCTGAAGCGGCAGGTAATCAACCGCCCCCATATAGGCCGAAGAAAACAGCACCTGCACCAGGAGACTCCTGCCAAAATACAACGTGGCTATCATCACGAGGGATATTCCCATGACCCGAAGCAAAACTGGGTGGAACATACCAAAAAAATCTGT
Source organism: uncultured Fibrobacter sp. (assembly GCA_937891805.1). Taxonomy (GTDB): domain Bacteria; phylum Fibrobacterota; class Fibrobacteria; order Fibrobacterales; family Fibrobacteraceae; genus Fibrobacter. Next base: position 7,662 of record CALATK010000115.1, read on the forward strand.
CCGGGACATTTTGGGAGAAATCTTCGGCAAAATGATTACCGTAAGTATGGCGGACATGGCCATAAACATGAAGTCTGAAACCTTCCAGATACTTTGCCAGATTCCAGCAGCGTCGTTTCCGAAATTGGAAGCCACCGTAAGACGCATTACCGTGAGCACTACCGGAGTGAGCGCCATGGGGACAAGCCCCATAAGGGCATAGGACAGCCATGGTCTGCGGCTATCAAGAGCCGTTTTCCAAATATGCTTAACGCTAAAGCCCGCCTGACTTGCTATACGGATGGCAAGGAACGCCGCCACAATAGACTGGGTGGCAATAATCGACAAAACCGACAGCCGTCCCGTAAACAAGAAAAAAGCTACCCAGAGCACCTGCCAGATGGATGACGCGATATTGATAGTCGCCCATTTGCGGTTCTCGTCAAGGCCATTCATGACCGCGGCCGTAATGGTTATGATATTTGTGGCAAAAATGCCCGGCAAGGCAAACAGAATTGCCGCCTGGGCAAGGCGAGTGGGGATTCCCGGCAAGAGAGTATCTAGCGGGGCCATGAAGCAGAACAGAAGTGCCGCAACAAACGTGAACAGGCTTGCAAACGTAGTAAGACGGAGACCGCCACGCCAAATGCCTAGCAACTTTTCTTTCGAGTTCTTGTTTTGAGCGGTAAGGGCAGTCCAACCATTCTGCAACGCCAAAGACGAGGTTGCCTGACCAATGGTCATTAGATTGAGGAACTGTCCCACACAGGCAAACGCTGCTGGCGGCAAGAATATCGCCAACAGCTTGTTGATGGCAAAAGCCCGGATGGCGTTCACCAGGGTTACCGCCCCGGAGCCTGCAAAAAGTTTCGCGAATTTCAAATCAGAAGATTTCATCAAATAAAGGCATTAATAGATTCGACAACATACGCGACCTGATCGTCGGTCAAGGACGGCCCCATGGGAATGCTGAGTTCCGTACGGGCCTGTTCTTCGGTAAGGGGAAGTGCCCCATGGCGGAGTTCCCCGCAAGCTACAGCACCCACAAAAGCCTCCTGCAAATGAGGTGGAATAGGATAATGGACAAGAGTCTCAATTCCACGAGCCTTCAGGAATTCCTGTAGCTCGTCCCGCCGCTCGCAAAAAACAGGGAACACATGCCATACGTGAGCATTAGGGTTTGCAGGCAGAGGCGTCAAACGGACCTGCGGATTCTTGATTTCGGCACAATACCGAGCCGCAATTTCTCGGCGACGATTGTTCCAAGCATCTAGATGAGGCAGCTTTGCAAGGAGAATGGCCGCCTGGATTTCATCAAGACGGGAATTAACACCCGCGTATTTGTTCACGTATTTTTGTTCAGAACCGTAATTACCAAGGGACCTTACCACCTGGGCAAGCTCCAAGTCGTCGGTGACTACGGCACCCCCATCGCCCATGGCTCCCAGATTTTTTGTAGGGTAAAAACTGTAGGCTGCGGCAACACTTGGCACACCACCAGCCAACACGGCACCATGAGCCTGGGCTGCGTCTTCGAACACTTGCAAATCGTGTGCTTTCGCAAATTCACAAATCGCGGGCATATCCGCCAAACGACCATACAAGTGAACAACCAAAATAGCACGGGTCTTTTCGGAACAGGCATCCGCCAAGCGAGCAACATCCAAATTACAGGTTTCTGGGTCCGGCTCAACAAGAACAGGCACAAGCCCCGCCGCACGGACCGCAAGAACTGTCGCTACAAAAGTATTTGCAGGCACAATGACCTCATCCCCTTCGGCCAAACGCCCCAAAATAATGGAAGCCTTCAACATCAAGGTCAGTGCATCAAGGCCGTTCCCCACACCGACACAAGCCTTTTTGCCACAATAGGCAGCAAAAGCTTCTTCGAAGGCCGTGCAACGCGAACCGCGAATATACCAGTTTGACTTTATAACGGCATCTACGGACTCGCCTAGCGACGAACCCAAGTCGCGTTCCACGTAATCCAGCGAATAGAAAGGAACATGCATCATCACTTGAGAAAATAGCAAATCGGAGCGCCTTCGGCGAGTTACCAGTTAATAGTTACGCCCTGCGGGCTAGCTTCTAGGCACAAGAAAACTCTTGTTTTTACAATTCTAGTAACTAGTAACTTAGAACTATTAACTTTTGCATTCTCCTTTTACTATTTTAACGAACATGTACGAAATTTTGCCCTATAGCCCCGACATGGAGTCCCGCTGGGACCGATTCATCGTGGAGGAATCCATGAACGGGACATTTCTACAGACTCGGCGATTTCTGAACTACCACCCCGACGGAAGATTCACTGACGCCTCTTTTGTCGTAGAAAAAAGCGGAATTATCGTCGCTGCCGTTCCCGGTTGCAACATAGAGGGCAAATTTGTCTCCCACCAGGGTTCCACTTTCGGCGGGCCGGTCATTTCCAGGGATTTCTATTCAGGAAACAAGATTTCCGAAATCATCCAAGTAATCGACAACCACCTTGTCCAAAACTTCAACGGAATAAAACTTAAACCTACATCCCCGATTTTTGCAACTGCTCCCACCGACCTAATAGACTACACTCTGGAGCATCAGAATTATAATCGGCATACGGAACTCAGCTGTTTTACACCCATTGTTCAGGGCTCCGACCCCCTGGAAACCTGCACAAGAGAATGCCGTCACAACTTTAGACAGGCAGAAAAGCTGGACTTGACCTACGGGGAAATTCCAGATAGAGAATTGGAAAAATTCTACGAATACCTGACCCTTTCAAAAGCCCGTCATAACACCAAGCCGGTGCATTCCCTTGCAGAACTCCGCGACCTAAAACAAAGGTTTCCCGAAGAAATCCTGTTCCGAGGCATCTGGAAAGAGGGGCTCTACCTTTCCGGTATGATGATATTCTATTTCAAGCAGGCCAAGGCATTCCACTTTCAGTACCTCGCTCCAGACGACACCAAGCGCGAAACCAACGCCACGACGGCACTGTTCATCAACGCCATGCGCGAAGCGGTGCAAACAGGCTGCAAAAAATTCTCATGGGGTATTTCTACCGAAGATGGCGGAGCATACCTAAACGAGAACCTCTACCGTTTCAAGGAATCCTTCGGAGCTCTCCCCTGCGTGAATGCCAGGTACGAGAAATAAACGGGAGGTGAGTTATGAGTTATCAGTTGTGAGTTGTCAGTATACAGTTTGGCGCCGAAGGCGCGATTACAAGAACTCAAAACTCACCACTCAAAACTCATTACACTCTACATTTCATTCACTATCTTCTTAAACTCGTCGTACTCGTAGATGTAGTCCGACTCGTCGTAGTGTTCGGAAGCGAGTACCATACAGACCGCACCCGAAGAAAAATTTTCGATTTCACGCCAGTGCATGGTCGGAATATACAATCCGTGGTAAGAACGATTCAAGGAATATTTTGTCCGTTTTTTTCCATCATCCAGAACCACATCGAAGCTGCCACTGGCAGCAATAATCAACTGTCGGAGCTGGCGATGGGCGTGTCCTCCACGGGTCGTTCCCCCTGGAACATCATACAAGTAATACACGCGCTTAATATCGAAGGGAATCAATTCTCCCCCTTCCACCACGCTCAAATTGCCCCGTTGGTCATGGGCAATAGGGATATCCAGTAACTGAGGTTCGTTCCAATTCATGTTTTTAATATACAAAAACTTTATCTTTTTTCATTATAAGCTCTATCGAAAGTCCTGAAAAAATTTATTATTGAAAATAGCGGGTATTATGATATTCAGGCCTAGGACACTTTTTAATGCCATGGCGATTCTCATCGCCGTGTCTGCCAGTTCCCATGCCGCAGGACACATTACCTTGCAAGACTCTGCCCGTCACCACGAGGTAAATATCGGAGCCCAGCTTAAGGATTCCCTGACCGTCACCAACCTGAAAAACGCCCCCACCCACTACGACAATTCCATGTCCGTCCGGTTCTTCCTGGATGGTCACTTTACCGACAAGTTCTTATTTGCGGCGCGGGTCAACGTCAACACGGACTATACCAACCGGGAAATTCTAGGCCACAGTTACAACCCCGAAGAAGGCATCCCCTACAACAAGCAGAGCGACAACCGCCGAACCTGGGACCTGTTTGCGGCCCACGCCAGTTACCAGCTGGACCCGGTGACGCTCCTGGCCGGATTCGACTACCTGAGCATGGGTCCCGCCCGCAGGAACCACGTGATTCTCCGAGGCGAACAGAACCCCTACCGACCCTGGCAAGACAGCAGCAGCCGTCTGCAAAAGCCCGCCCCTACCCCCTATTTCGGTTACCGCTTCGAATTGGGTCCGGTAGAATACACCCAGTACGCGGCCAAGCTCTTTGAGAAAAAAGGCTACAATAAGTATGTTCACGTGCATCGGCTGAACCTGAACCTGCCGGAAAACATCAGCTTCGGCCTTTCGGAAACCGCCCTTTACGGAGAAACCACGGAACATGCGGGAACAAATCCCAATCCCGACGCTGACAGTACCTACCGGGATTTTGAATGGGCCTACGTGATTCCCTTTATCCCCTACGTGTTCCAGGAGCACCTGCAAGGGGACCGGGACAACATCTCCTTGGCCTTTGATTTAAGCGTCAAGACCATCCGCCACTGGGAACTTTATGGAGAACTCCTGTGGGACGACATGAAGTCGCCCACCAGCATGTTCGACGACAGCTGGTGGGGTAACAAGTGGGCCGCCTCCATAGGTATCGCCCGGGACAGCCTGCGCCTGGGTCCCGCCCTGTTCGGCTGGTTCACGGAATTCACCCGCATAGAACCCTGGGTCTATACCCACCACAAGGGGGGCGGCTACACCTACGCACATTACAACCAGAGCCTGGGAAGCAATCTTGGCCCCAATAGCGAAGAACTGTACACGGAACTGGACGCCCATATCGGCTTTGTCGACATGACCCTCTTTGCAAGCATGGTCAAAAAGTGCAACAACTTCGGAAGCCACATCCGGGACATCCACACTCCCGACAGCCCCACCGACAAGCATTTCTTGAAGAAAGGCTGGACAGACGAATACACGGAATTCGGCGGTTCCCTGAAGATTACCCCCTGGGACTTTATTTCGGTAGAAGCCGGTTATTCCCGATTCTTCGGGGACTACGAAGGCTATACGGCTAGAGCGGCAGGGAGCCTGCAGTGGTAACGTCCACGGGCTTTAGGGTCGCCGCCATTTCGTCTGGAAAATGAAAATCCGTAAACACCCTGGGTTCATCCCAGTAGGGCAGCTGCACTTGCACCTTGTAGGCATAGAGCATCTGATGGTGAGCCCCCAGAAGGTCAAAGTCCTCTTCGGATAGCGAACCACCGCCGGACATCTTCTGGTAGAATTTTCCATCGAAACTGTACAGCCGGTCCCCCACGATGGGGAATCCCTGTTCTGCAAGGTGGGCACGAATCTGGTGCTTGCGACCGGTCAGCAGTTCACATTCCACCAGGGAACGGCAGGAGTTTTCGACAGCAGTTTCTAACGAAACGGATTTTGGCGCAGCACCCGGCAAAACGGCAAGCCTCCTGAACACCGTAGAGCAAGGCTTTCCGCCCGGAGTATGGTACATCTTGATGCGGATCAGTGCCGACGGATTTTCCGAAAGCGGCAAGTCGCAACGGACTTCCCCTTCGGGAAATTCCCCAGGAACCACCGCCAGATAGAACTTACGGAGCAAAATCCGGTCCAAATGTTTCTGGAACCTTGACGCCGTATCGACACTTTTGGCAAACAGCATGATTCCGCCGGTATCCCTATCCAGACGGTGCATGGGAGTAGCGGACTCGCAGTCAAAGCCCCGACGGATTATGGCGGTAAAGGTGTTGTAGAAAATCCGACCCGTATGATGGACAGGAACTCCGGCAGGCTTTGCCACCAGCAAGAATTCCTCGTCTTCGAAAAGAGTCTCGTAATGGGTGGGCACGTCGGGTTCGCTGTAGTTTTCCACATGGTAAACCACCTTGTCGCCTCGGTAGCCCAGCGTTTCAAGCGTCGCGGGATTGCCGTTAATTGTCACCAGCCCGCGAGAAATTTTTTCAGACCATTCTTCGCGGCTGTGGTAGGTGAACCGTTCCGAAAGGCTGTCCAGCAAAAGCCGGCCGTTCTGTTCCGGCCGGACATCGCTTTCAAAGAACATGTCCTTGGGGGCGCTCACCTGAGAGAATCCCTGACGTAGCCCGAAGAATCCCGAAGTTCATCTATCACGTCGAAGGCCAGAGAACCAATCACCGCACCGTCCTTGTAGGCGGTCTCTACACGGTACTTGCCGGCAGGAACCTTGCTCTTCTTGGAATAGCTCCGGAATCCCTGTTCACGACCGCCATTGATGACCATACGGCCAGAAGAAATCTTGTCTGTCAGGCGGTATTCCCCTGTAGAGGGGTCCTTGTAATACCAGCGGTACTCCAGCTCTGCCTTCAAGGCGGCCGGCGCATAGACGGAGGCCAAGAAATACACCTCTCCATCGGGAGCCTTGTGTACCGAAGGCGCCTGCAGGCCGAGTTTCTGCAAGAATCCTGGAGCATCCACGTCGCAGGAGAAATTCTTGCGGTCAAAATTCTGGCAGGGGATCTGCTGTTTCAGCACGAGAGGAACCGGCGGCACCCAGTTCATCAAGTAGGCCACAATCAGCAGGGAACTGATAAAGACCGGTGCAACCAAAACCGCCTTGCTCCGGTGCGAAATTTTCCAGATCCAAACGCAAAGTCCCAAGGAAAGAAGAGTGCTGAGCAGGAACCAGAAAAAACCGATCCGATGTACAACGTGGGGAATGATGAAATTCAGGAACATGGTTCCCAACAAGCAGAAAAAGGCAAGGCTCACACCAAAGCTTTCGTACTTTTTCTGCAAGAATTCATTACCCACCAGCATGCACGCAAGGGCAATGACCAGCAAAAACGACGCCAAAGAACCGCTACTCTTGAAATAACAGACCACCAGTGCACTGAACAGGCCGCCGAACAGGAACTGGACTGCCCAGGTAAAACGGGCTTTCCATACCGGACTCCATTCCCTGTCCAAAAAACGATGATGCACCACGATAGCATTGACGGGAACTGCCGTCGATTCGTAGCCGATTTTGTCGGCAATTTGTTGAGCCTTGTTTTCGGCAGCGGATTTAATTTTCTCCGCAACTTCTTCGACCTTGGTCTGGGGTTCCTTGGAGGTGGCAGGCCCTGGAGCCGTCTGAACTCCCTGGGCTTTCGCCACAGCGGCAAGGCGTTCCTTAGTCCAACCTTCCGGGTGGTCCAGCTTAGCCGACAACAAAATCACCAGAATAAAGGCACCAACATAGTACGCCAAAAGAATCAGCAAGTCAGAACCATAGACCATGGTGCCGAGGGTAATGGAATCCCAACCGAAACCCGCCAGAAAAGCGATAGCAGGGAAAAACTTTTCAATCCGCTGGACAATGGGGTTCGCCCTTAATTTTTCAATCCGTTCCTTCGCCTGCATCTTTAAGCCCCATAGAGATTGTTGTCCAGAATGTAGCGGTAAATTTCGGGTAGCAAGCCTTCGGGGCAAACGCCCCTGTTTTTCAACAGGCTCCGACGGATTTCGGTGCTGGAAAACCGGCCCACGAAGCCCTCCTTGGGACCGAGCCAGAACATACCGGCATAGCCCTTGGCCTTGTGTTCAGCCGGATCCAGTATCGCAGAACCGGCACGGGCAAACACGATGATTTCGAATTCCCTCATCAATTGTTCGCCATTGAACTCCGTACCGTAGAAATGCAGGGGATCACGCCACTGTGGCATGGTCTCGTAACTATCGGCACCGGTCAGCAAACGGAAATTGATGTCGGGAAACTTTTCCCGCAAGCCTTTTAAGAAAATATAGGTTCCCCGGTAATCCCCCTGCTCGATTTCCAAGTCCGAAAGAATAAAGCGGGGTTCATGGCCGGTTGCCATTTCCAGCATCTTGAAACGGTGTTCCGGAGACGCATTGATAATCTTGTCCCAGCGGTCGGGGCTGGGCATAAACCAGACCTCGTCGCAGAAGCCTTTCTTTAGGCAAAGTTCCGCCACATAAACATGGTCCCTATGGACCGGGTCAAATGCCCCGCCCATGACGGCAACGGTCTTAGAAGACATAAGCGGCAAACCCGAAATTGAGCTGAATGCGGCTTCCGGAAACCGATTTCCCCATAAAGGGGTCGTAATGGTCCAGCACCCAGCGGTAGCTGACTTCGGCAAAGAGCATAGAAGTCGTAAAAATGTTGACAACAGAGCCGAATCCGGCCCCCCATTCATTCCAGGCGATGTCGCCCAAGTCACTGAGTTCCTTGGCCCTGGAATAAGAACCGGTAATGTAGAAGAGGCTCCAAGCATGGATTCCCAGTTCCACATCGAAATTGGAATGGTCTATCTCGTACTTTTCGTCGTCAGATTCTTCTTGATAATCAAAAAATCCATACCCGACCCTCAAGAATCCAAGACCAGGGTACCAAACGCCAATCATGGGCTCAATCTGCCGTAGGCCAAGGCCCTGGCTTGCACCCACTCCCGTTCCCGAACCAAAACCAAGAGCACCGCCCAAGAACAGAGGCGTTCGGATTCCGGCCAAGGTTCCGCCATCCTGGGCAAATGCACCTGCCACAGAAAAGGCTAGGAAAAAGAGTAATGTTCGCAAAAAACGAGGTTTCATATAGAGTCCATCTACTATCTACAAAACTAAAAAAAGCGCAATGACAAGCCCAAGCAGGGCGTTCAAAAAAGCATCCCCCTTGGACAATAAGTAGGTTTTTCGGGAAAAATCGCCAGTCCGTAAAATCTGGAGCAAGGCCAAATCAGAGCCGACCAGGGTCAAGGCCAATTTTATGGCGACAAAAACCGTCACCCATATAGCGAGCCCCGAAAAACAAGTCAGGGCAACATAAACCGACGAAAGAACGAAAGAAAGCAAAAAATTGGACCGGCGCATAGCCCCTTCGCTAGCTCCGTTTACCCGGGCCATTTCCTTCAGCTCTCCCGCCTTTTCAGAAAGAGACTGAAAACTGGCCAAAAATTCCGATGCGTTATAGCCCATCATCACAATGGATGCCACCAGCATTATCTTGGATGCAATATCCACCTAACCCACACTCCCTAATTTCTCGAATTCAAGATTCTCAAATAACTGGCGTAACGTGCCCGGGAAAGCCTACCCGACTCTACGGCCTCCCGCACCGAACAGCCCGGCTCCTTCAAGTGCAGGCAGTTGCTGTACTTGCAGGTAAACAGGTCTCCTTCGAAAAAGCCCGGGAATATCTTTGCCAAGGTCTCGCCGTCCATATCGTCTTCGCCGTTAGACAGCCCGATACTCCGAATACCCGGCGTATCGATGACGTAGCCCCCGCCAGGAAAATCAAACAGACTCGAAGAGGTGGTGGTATGCCGGCCCTTGCCGTCCCGTTCCCGAACCGCCCCCGTTTCCAGCTCAGCACCAGGCACCAGAGCGTTCACCAGCGTAGACTTACCTACACCGCTCTGGCCGCTAAATACCGAAGACTTGCTTTGCAGCTCTTCGCGCAACCTGTCCAGACCTTCGCCGGTCCTGACGCTTACCGGAATCACCTTGTCCACGATGGTCATGAAGTCCCGGATATCGTCGTTCAAGTCCGCCTCGCCATTGGGGAGCAGGTCCATCTTGGTCAGCACCAGCACAAAAGGCAGGTTGTTGAGGTTTGCCGCCAAAAGGAATCGGTCCATAAAGCCGTAGTTGAATTCCGGCTGGGCCACGCTGGCCACAATCACCACCTGGTCGATATTTGCCGCCAGGGTGAGCTTACGCCTGAAACTGTCCCGAGGGCCCGGACGCTTGAGTTCGCTCTTTCGCGGAAGCACCCGCACCACGCAGTACTTCTGGGAACCAACCCCCTCGCCGGTATCTTCGTCTTCGTTCACCTGGCCAAGCAACACTCGGTCCCCTACGGCAGGGAATTCCCCTAAAGCCTTGGAGGTGGTGGCTCGGTACATGGCGGTAACAATTAAATTCGGAGTTCGGAGTTCGGAGTTCGGAGTTAATAATTCTGAATTCTGAATTCCGAAATCTGAATTTGAAGCCGAAGGCTTCAATCGGACTTCGCAGGTGCGGCGGTGGACTTCTACCACCAGGCCTTCGACGCAGTCCTTTTCGTCTATCTTTTCCAGCGGGTCCTTGATTTTCTTGATGCGGGGATTCTTGAATTCGCGACTGAAACGCTCCTTGACGGGGCGTTCATCCACCACGCCCGACTCCATTTCCCGCATCACATCAATACGGCGGCTGCGATGGTCCCGACGGGTGGGCCTTACACGCCGAAGCGGTTCCGGTTCGTCATCGAATTCGTTATTTTGCATCTTTCTTGGAATTTAGAAAAGCGGGGAGCGTTTCTTCCAGTTCCTCTTCGGTTACAGGCCGATTCTGCCGGATGGACTCCATCAGAAAATGAATCGCCTTGAGCCGTCCGTTGCACTTTTCGATGCAGTTGTCGTAAAAGCCCTTGGTCTTGTAGTCTCCTTCTACCACCCGCTCCGAGGCATAGAGAAAATGCTCCACGCAGATGGAAAGCTGGTCGGCTTCCGCCCGAAGGTCTTCAAGGTTGCTCTTGGTAAAAAAAGGCATAGGGTAAAGATAGTAAATAGGGACTAGGATCTAGGAGCTAGGGGTTAGGGGTTTGAGGTCGCTTCGCTTTGAGGTCTACCCAAAGGGCATAACTCTACTAGGGCAACGAATTGCCAAGTATCGTAACTCATAACTCATAACTCACCACTCACAACTCATAACTCACTACTCACCACTCACAACTCATAACTATATTTACGCCATGCTCTTCGCCCTCTTCAAAATGATTCGTCCGGTAAACATCGTCATCGCCATGGTGACTCTTGTCATCGGTTACTACCTACTTGGAGTATTGCCCTTACAGGAAATGAACATCAGCTGGTTGACCTTGATTTTACAGGCCCTGGGCTTTGCCTTCGCCATCGGGTTTGCCAACATCCAGAATGACATCTGGGACCTGGAGACCGACATGCTGAACCGTCCGGAGCGCCCCCTTGTAAACGGAAAAATTTCAGTCTCTGTAGCCACAAAGGTATGGATTATTCTTCTTGTCCTCTCCCTTCTTTGTGGTCTTGCAGACAGCCTTATCACGAAGACAGGATTCACCTCTGCCATCTTCTTTGTGCTGCTGGACACGCTGCTCATCGCCTACAACAAAAAACTCAAGCACATTCCGCTACTCAAGAACATGACTGTCGCTTTCCTGTGCGCGACTCCCTTAATCCTGTGCCTTTTCTACCCAACCGGAATCCCGGAAACCGAAGACCTGACGTGGACCCCTGCCGACAAAATCGGATTCCTGTACCCCGCCATGATGTTTGCGTTTCTGCTGACGACGGCGCGGGAAATCTATAAAGACCTGGAAGACGAAATTGGAGACCTGAAGGCCGGCATCATGACCTTCCCGCTGATTGCCGGAGCCCCTACCGCAAGGCGTCTCGCAGGCTTCATCTGCATTTTTTGCTGGGCGTTGCTCCCGCTTCCTGTGGTGCAAGGGTTTTACCCCACCCTGTTCCTGATTATCACGGGGGCCGTCATTACACCAACATTAGTCACCATCATTGTTTTTGCCCATAAAAAGAACTACCGCCGCGCACAAAAGCTCGTCAAAGTAGCCATGTTCGCTGGCTTAGTCGCACTTGTGGTTAGCGGCTAAAAAAACGCACCTCATTTTTCTATCTTTGTCCCCGTATGAAAAACGTCGATACTATTGCAGTTTTGGACTTTGGCGGGCAGTACGCCCACCTGATTGCTAACCGCGTGCGCCGCCTGGGCGTGTTTACCGAAATCCACTCCCCCGCCGCTCCCGTCAGCGAGCTCGAAGGCGTGAAGGGAATCATCTACAGTGGCGGTCCCAGCAGCGTGTATGCGGCCGACGCCCCGGAATATAATCCCGAGATTTTGAACCTCCCGGTGCCCAAACTCGGCATCTGCTACGGTCACCAGCTCATCGCCCAGCAGCTGGGCGGTCACGTGGAACCGGGCAAGGTCAAGGAATACGGCATCGCCGACCTTATCGTGGGCGACGAAAAATGCCCGATTCTGAAGGGACTCCCGAAGGCTAGCCCCATGTGGATGAGCCACGGCGACCAGGTGACGAAGCTCCCGGTCGGCTACAAGATTGTAGCGAGCACCAAGGACTGCGAAATCGCCGCCGTCGCTTTCGATAGCGACAAGCCCGAACGTCAGATTTTTGGCATCCAGTTCCACCCCGAAGTCACGCACAGCAAGTTCGGCATGAAGTTGCTGGAAAACTTCGTGGACTTCACGGGCGCAAAGAAGACCTGGAACATGAAGAGCTACCTGCCGCTCATCACGGAGCGCATCAAGGAACAGGTCAAGGACCGCAAGGTTTTCCTGCTCGTGAGTGGCGGCGTGGACTCCACCGTGGCATTCGTGCTCTTGAACCGCGTGCTGGGCCCCGAAAAAGTCCTCGGCCTGCATGTAGATAACGGCATGATGCGCCTCGGCGAATCCCAGAAGATTATGGAATTCTTGAAGGCCGAGGGAATGAACAACCTCAAGGTCCGCGACGCCAGCGAACACTTCCTCGCGAAACTCAAGGGCGTGACTGCGCCGGAAACCAAGCGCGGCATTATCGGTAAGGAATTCCTGACGGTGAAGGACGAGGAAATGGCGAAGCTCAACCTCGATCCGAACCAGTGGATGATGGCGCAGGGCACCATCTACCCCGACACCATCGAAAGCGGCGGCACCAAGAACGCCGACAAGATCAAGACGCACCACAACCGCGTGCAAGAAGTTTTGGACCTTATGGAAAAGGGCCTCGTGCTGGAACCCCTCGCCGACCTGTACAAGGACGAAGTCCGTGCCCTCGGCGAAGAACTCGGCATTCCGCACAACCTCGTGTGGCGTCACCCGTTCCCGGGTCCTGGCCTTGGCGTTCGCCTGCTCTGCAGCGAAGGCAAGCTTACCGACGACCTCGTGAAGTTCGAAGACGTTCGCGATACCGCCGGTCAGTCCCTCGCCGACTACCTGAAGGCAAACAACATCGCGGGCCGCCTGCTCCCCATCAAGAGCGTGGGCGTCCAGGGCGACGGTCGCACCTACGCGCAGCCGTTCCTCATCACCACACCGGGCCTCAGCTGGAAGGATTGCGAAAAGTTCTCCACCGAACTTGCCAACCGCTTCAAGGCAATCAACCGCGTGATTTACCAGATTGGTTCTGTTGCAGACGAAGACCCGAAACTCGTGGAACAGTTCGCCACCCGTGAAAATTTCGATACCCTCCGCAAGTTCGACAACATCTGCACTGAATTCCTGCAGGCAAACGACCTGTACGAAAAGATCTGGCAGATGCCCGTGGTGCTCGTTCCGCTCCGCACGGCGGGCAAGCCCTGCATCGTGATGCGCCCGGTGAACTCCACCGAAGCCATGACCGCAAACTTCGCCGAAATCGACCAGGGAATGCTCGCAGGTCTTTGGCGCAAGTTCGAAGCAGAAGGTGCCGGCAGCCTGTGGTACGACGTGACCCACAAGCCGCCTGGTACAATTGAGTGGGAATAAGGCGATGCCGTGAAACCAACGGCTATTCTAGCTAAGATAGACGATCTAAATTCATGCACAGCATTTGTCTAGCAACCTATAATGGGAAAAAATATCTACGACCGCAGCTAGATAGTATTCTCGCGCAATTGGGTGAAAACGACGAATTAATCATATCCGATGATGGTTCAACGGATGGAACCATTGACATAATTCAATCCTACAACGATCCTCGAATCAAGCTTTTCCATAATCAGAGACATGGTGTCGCCAGCAATTTTGAAAACGCCTTGAGTCATTCTGCAGGCGATTTGATATTTTTTGCCGATCAAGACGATGTTTGGCTCCCGAATAAAATCTCTAAAATGGAAAATTTCCTCAGAGAAGGCGATTATGACATGGTCATGTGTAACTGTTCACTGACGGATTCCGATTTAAATATCACAAAAGAAAAACATTTTGACTCCCAATGGCCTATGAAAAAAAGCATCATTGGGAATCTTATCAACAACTGTTGGCTCGGAGCCTGCACCGTTTTTACGCCAAAAGTTAAAGAAGCTGTTCTGCCTTTTCCCCGAAATGTGGTTGCCCATGATTTATGGGTTTGTCTCTTTGCCCAAATCAACTTCCGATGTGGATATTTTGACGAAGTCCTCCAGCTTTACCGCAGACATGACGGAACGGTTTCATTTACGGGCAAAAAAAGCACCAACCCTATTGGGTTTAGAATAAAATATAGACTTTATCTCTTTATCCACCTTCTTTATAGAAGCATTATATTTACGGCAAAAAAAATTAGCCTTCGTCGAACCAGCGCTGCAAAATAATGGCGGCAGCAGCACAATCAATGACCGCCTTGTTGGCCTTTTTCTTCTTGACGCTCCAATGGGCCGTCTGCTCCTGAGCCTGCACGCTAGAATAAGATTCATCCTGCGTATGTATTTTCATACCGGGGAAACGAAGTTCCAAGTCCTTGATAAAAGCCTCCACCACCACGTTCTTGCCGTCCTTGCGGCCATCGGGATGGTAGGGCATTCCGACAACGAATTCATCTATCTTGTTCTGCTTTACAAGCTGGTCCAAACGTTCAAAAAGATTTGTGGTCTTGCAGTCTATCGTCTCGCGCGGGAACGCCATGCGAATCTCGGAATCCCCAAAGGCAATCCCTACACGATGTTCACCGTAATCAATGGACAGGTAATTCACGCATTACTCCAGATAGGCGCAACAGCGGAAACCGATAACGGGAGACTTGTAATAAGCAGAAGCTCCACGATAGGCCGTGGTCTTGCCCGTCAAGAACACCACTTCGATATGGTCAGGCACGTACTTGAGGCCATTACTGATGGTCTCGAGCCATTTATCCCCGCCGTTCTTGTATTCGGAATAGAGAGCGTAATCCGTACCGATAACCGCACCTGTCGTGTCCTGAACCTTGAAGAACTGCAAGGAATCCTTAAAATCCTTGGTCCGCAAAAGCTTGTAAAGAGTTCTCGTGGTATCAGCCGCATAAACCGTATCTACCTTGGCACCTTCACGATACAAGAAAACAGAATCCTTCACATATTCCAGACGGGTAAAATAAGGGAACGACCGGTTCGTGCAATAAGCGATTTCTTCCCTTTCCAAACCGTTGAACACTTTATAACTTCCACCCTTCACCACGGCAGCCGAATCTTCGGAACGGCCCTTTGCCCATTCCTGGAGCTGTCCCGGGAAATCCCTAATGCCCATGGGGTTCACACAACGCGGGTTGCGTAAAGTTATATCGTTTGCACTAGCAGAATCGTTGGTCGCCACATTGCAATAACTGAACAGGTATTCCGTAGCATCGATTTCGTCTTCTTGAAGCACCCCGTAAGAAAGCGTGCCGCCAGAAAGACAGACCCGTTCCCAATCTCGTTCATTACAGAGACTCACCTTGAATCCGCTGGCCGTAATCGCTTCGCAGGTTGCCAGGGCTTCGGAGTACAGCACATTGCTCACGAACTTGCCGGAATCATCCTGGTGTTCAAACCGTTCCATACAGAAAACCGTATCTTTAGAAACAGACACCGGCAGGAACCCGTCTGGGCAAGTCACCTGTTTGGCAAGGCTTCCCGGGGACACCGCAATAGTATCAATCAATGCTACAGAATAATATCCCGACTTATCCTTGGAACGAATCCTTAGAATCAAGGTATCCCCAGGAGAAACCCAACGAATCGTGTCCGTCACAAAGGAACCGGTAGAGGCAACCTTCATGGTATCGGCGCTTCTTGTGTACAAGATGGAATAACGGCCTTCTCCACCCACGTTATCGTAGGTTATCCATTCCTTTGAAGCCGTGTCGTAGTAGTCGACTACGTATGACGCGACCGTATCAAAGCAAATTCCAAATCCACAGGTATCGGGAATCCACAAAACCGTATCCGCAATAATCCCATGGTTCTTATTCGTTGGATCAAGGCTCCGATTCCAGAAAATCCGCAGGCGGTTGTTGCTGTCGAGCCGAGCCATTCCCGGGAACAGGGTATCTTCCAACACGTAGAGCTTTGTAGGCATCAAGGGCGCAATGGAATCGGTAGTCATGAACAGCTGATACGACTCTACCGTGGCCACACCCTCGTTACCGGAGGAATTTCCGCTAGAATCCCAAGACGAGAGCCCGATATTGTATTTGGACTGCGCCTTCAGGCCTTCGAACACCACGCGGAATCGGTTAAGACTATCTGCATCAAAATCAAAGCCCTTGCCGTCTAGAACAACAAAGCGCAAATAGTTCTTCACGTTATTATCGTGGCTAACTCCGTCCACCCAGACAGAATCATTGTTGGCACGGATTCTGGCGTGACGCTTGTAAAGTACGCCTCCCGTCATATCCTGACCATTGGGTGCATAGAGGCTGATCTTGACGTTGCGCAGGTCCTCATTCTTGTCCGGAGAATAAAGGACGATGTTGTAGCCCACAATGGGGCCAGAGAGTTCCATGGGCTTGTAAAAATCCGTCTGGTCCGTAGGCCGATACCACTCAATCAGGGCGCCTGTAGTCCATACGGAATCGTAGAGGCTCACCCGAGACGGCGGCATATCGTCGCCAAAATGAATGAACACCCGCTGTACAGCTCCCGGATCGTCATTGTCGTCGTATTCGCAATAAAATGCCACCTGAAGGCTGTCATAGGTATCCCGGAAATCCTTCACATACTCCGTCACATCGATGGTGTCGTAAAGAGCCTTGGTCCCTTGAGGGTAGTCGAAACTGGCCGTTGCCTTCGAAACCTGGTCCGAAGAAACCGCCTTGGAAGTGTCGTCCAAAACGGTAGTGTCCACCCACATGTAGATGCGGGCCAAGTTTTCCGTTTCAATGGGATAACGAAGCCTAATGCGGTAACAGGCAGAAGTATCGCCTTCAGTAGCGCAGGACCGGAGCACGCTCACATCCGAAGCTTCCCTGTCGAACAGGAACTCGATAGTACTGTCGTCGTCGGAACAGGCCATCAAGGAAACGGCAAAAAAAGCCGCCCACATGGTGAGTACAGCCGGCCAAAACAGAGGCCTACGACACAGGTCTTTCAGACCGCAAAACATCATCTGGTTACAATATAGAAAAAAGCCCTATTCCAGGACAAACCTACGGTCCGCCACAAATAAAAACGGCCGCTACAAGAGCGACCGTTCAAATCGAAACAAAATCGAATTAGGCTTCTTCGGGGTAGACAGAAACCTTCTGACGCTTTGCATCGAGGCGTTCGAACTTCACTTTGCCGTCAACCAGGGAGAACAAGGTGAAATCCTTGCCCATGCCCACGTTCACGCCACTGTGGAAGTGAGAACCGCGCTGACGAACGATGATGTTGCCAGCCTTGACGGTTTCGCCCGCGTACTTCTTAACACCAAGATACTTGGCGTTACTGTCGCGGCCGTTACGTACTGAACCTTGACCTTTCTTATGTGCCATGGATTAAGCCTCCTTAGCCTTGCGCAGAGAGTTCTTCTTGACCTTGGCGGGCTTTGCGATACCCTGGGCAATCTTTTCCTTGCGAGTAAGGGGCTTGACCTGCTCCTTCTGCTTGGCGAGCGCGGCCACGCGAGCGCGGTTGCGTTCAATCACCTTGGGATCGACCTTTGCGGATTCTGCGCCGGAGCGAAGTTCCGTGACCAGCACCTCGGTATAGCCCTGACGATGACCGTTACGGCGTTCGTAACGGGTGCGACGCTTCTTCTTGAAAACGATGATGGTGTCATACTTGCCGTGGGCAAGGACTTCCACCTTCACGGAGGCGTCGTTCAGGACAGGGGTGCCGATTTGCACTTCTTTTCCTGCGAAAAGAAGAACGGACTTGAGCTCCAGTTCGGAACCAACAGCGGTGTCAAGAGTGGGGACCTTGTAGGCCTTGCCCAGCTCGACTTTATACTGGAAACCACCTGTTTCAACAATAGAATACATTTTGTAATCCTTTTTAGTTTGCTATTGGAGTCCCAAATTTAGCATAAAACGGCTAAATCGTAAAGGGATAAAGGTTTAAAAACGGCGATTTTTGGATTAAAATCAGGCATTTTTCACCCCGAACCAAGGGGGGAAGTCTCCCCCTCGCTCTCCTTCGTTGGCTCCGTGACAAAGGTCCCTGAGCCCGCCGAAGGGCCGCTACCCCCTCTCCTAAGGGGACACCCCCTAACACCCCCGATTACGCTCCGGCGTCTTCCAGTCGTTTCACATGGCAATAAGCCAGTTCCTTCGTCTTTTCGTCCCGAAGGTGCAGGCTGGAACCTTCGCAGTAGCGCCAGTACTTGCAGGTCTTGCAGTCGCCGATCTTTGCCCAGCGGCGGTCCCGCATCACCTGGTAGCGGTTCTGCCACACATCCCAGATGTCGTCCTTGTAGATGTTCCCCTGGATGTAGTCCCCTCGCAAGCTCGGGCAAGCCGAAATGCTCCCGTCGCAAAGAACGGAACTGACGTTCACACCGGCCCGACAGAAGAAGGGGTAATTGCGGGCTTCTTTCTCGTAGCTCCCGAGGAACCCTTCGCAGCCGTAATTCACGTTGATGACCTTCAGGGACTTCACCTCCCGGATAAAGTCAAAGACCTGCCGGAATTCTTGGTTGGTCAACTGGAACAGCGGGTTGTCCTTGGCGCGGCCCTTGGGGAACACCGTGGCAATACGCCAGCGCTTCACGCCGATTTTCAGGAGAATTTCGAGAATCTTCGGCAGTTCCTTCAGGTTCTCCCGGTTCACGCAGGTCATCACGTCGAAAGTGAGACCTTGGGTGTGAGCGGCCATGTCGATGGCCCGGAGCGCGTTGTCAAAGCTGGTGGGGGCGCCGCGGAAATGGTTGTGGCTTTCCTTGAGGCCGTCGAGGCTGATGGTAAGCGAGCGGAGACCGGCGTTCAAAAGACCCTTGTAACGTTCGGGCGTCATGGCAAGTCCGTTGGTCACCATACCCCAGGTGTAACCGCGCTTCTTGATTTCGTGGCCACATTCCTCTAGGTCCTGGCGCATCAGGGGCTCGCCTCCGGTAATCACCACGATAAAATGCTTCGGGTCTATGTGTGGGGCAAGCTTGTCCAGAGCCCCAAAAAAATCTTCCCGGGGCATGTCCGGGATGGCATCCTTCACGCAGTCGCTACCGCAATGCAAACAGTGCAGGTTACAGCGCAGCGTACATTCCCAAAAGAAATAGGTCAGCGGGTGGGCCTTGATCTCGTTATGTCGGTAGAGGCGATAGGCTTCGAGGGCGAGTTTTTTCTTAAAACAAAGATGCATGGAAACTATTCATCTTCCGTCGGCTTTTCAGGGCAGTTTATGGTGGGAAAACACCCGGCCAATGGGTCAGGGTCAAGGTTGGGATTGCGCTCTATGCAAACTTCCTGGGCCGACTCGCAGTTCTTGGCCTTGTCGGAACCCGCCTCAGGAGCCAGGGCTTCCACACCTTCTGGGAGCACCACCCCCTCCCCCGTAGCATCGGAAGGATCTCTCAAGTACCTGTTTCCATCGGTGCAGTCGATAATCTTGAATTCCTTGCCTGCTTCGTTTTTCGCCATGTCATTAAAACATAAGGTTATAGACTTAAAATCAGCGGGCACACCGTAAATGGCAATGGCCTGCTGCATCTCACTGCTGCTGGGGATTTCTTTTGTAGCTTCGCTGGAACTGGACGCCGGGTTTTCAGCGGCACTGCTGTAATTTGGGTCGGGACCATAAAGACATACGGCCGACGAGCCGGAGTCGTCACAACCGGCCCAGAAAAAACTGGTCAAGGCCAACGCTATTTTTTTCAAGTGCCTGTAGAACATCATCTGCTCCTTTTCGCCCATTCCCTATCAGTAATATACATTTTTTATCGTTCTAAAAGTTCCTTACAGAAAAAAGAGAGTTTAATCATAAAAAAAGCCCGCCTCGTGAGAAGCGGACTTGAAAGTTTCTAGGAGATCCCCGTGATTCTATCGCCCTATCGCTATGCTCCAGGGCTCCAGAATGACAGCGGGGATGACAATGGAGCGGCGACCTTGTGTCTCGAACCTCGCGCCTCGTGCCTCGAGCCTCACCCCAGTCGTTCTTTCAGCCTTGTAAACCGTCTGGTGCTGCGGTTGTTGCGGACGGCCTGGTGGAACGCTCCGGGTGCGGAAAGTACCCACACGTGTCCTTTCGCGCGGGTGATGGCCGTATAAAGCAGGTTCCGCTGGAGCATCACGTAGTGGCTGGAGTCGAGAATCACGATGACGGCGGGGTATTCGCTGCCCTGGCTCTTGTGGATGGTGCAGGCGTAG
>CALATK010000116.1 GCA_937891805.1 uncultured Fibrobacter sp.
TATGTCCCAGATTGACCATTTCAATATTGCCGTTGGGGCAGCGGTTGAAGCACATGCCGCAGGCCACGCAACGGGGAGTCCCGTCGGGGCGAAGCATCAGGCGGTGCTTGGCACGGTAGGTGTTGCGCACTTCGGGCTGGCCTTCGGGGTAAGAGATGGTAGGCAGGCTGTCGTAGTCGAAAAGACCGCGGGCAGCGTGCTTGAGTGTTGTCCACAGACCGCGAATGGCCTCAAAGATATAGAGGCGTTCACCCAGGGTCATGGGTTTCTGTCTAATAACGCGCATTAGTTACTCCCTACGAGTTTGGCGATGACCGCTGTCACCACGAGGTTGATGAGGGCGATATTCAAGATAATCTTCCAGCCGAGATGCATCACGTGGTCATAGCGGAAGCGGGGCAGAGTCCAGCGGACCCAGATCCACACCCAGCAGAAAAACACGCTCTTGACCACAAGCACCAGCAAGTGGATAAGGGCCGTAGCCACGGTGGTAGCAAGGCTACCCACGGCAAAGCCGTTCACCACGAAGTTCGCGGGATTGTAGAACAGCCAGGCACAAGCACCCAGGGCGACAAACACCACAACAGCCACCCAGGCGATGAGCTTGTAAAGCTTGTATTCCTGCAAGATTTCCATCTTGTTGGACTGGGCACGCTTGGCGAGCTTTGCGGAATAACGGTAAATCAAGTGGAGGAACGCAAGAGCGAGGAAGGCGAGCACGCCAAAGAGGATGGCAAGAGAGCCTCCCATGTGGGCCTGCATGGTTTCCGTAGTCACGAAGGGCACGGAGTAGCCGCCCAAGAAGAGGGTCGCGATGAGGAAGCTGTTGATGCAGATGTGGGAGTATTCACCCATGTAGAACAAGCCGAACTGCATGGCACCATATTCGGTATGGTAACCGGCAACCAGTTCGGGTTCGCCTTCGGCCACGTCAAAAGGAGCACGGCCCGTTTCGGCGATGCTTGCAATCAAGAAGCAGAAGAACGCCACCGGCTGGGCAACGATACCCCAGACGTGGTGTTCCTGCCAGTTCACGATATCGGTCAGGTTGAAGGAGCCTGCAAGGAGCAAGATGCCCATCATGGAAAGACCGAGACAGACTTCGTAGCTGATGGTCATGGAACTGGTACGGAGCGCTCCCAAGAAGCTGTACTTGGACTTGGACGCCCAACCGGCCAGCACGGCACCGTAAGCCGAAAGGGACGAAAGCCCGAACAGCAGAAGCACGCCCACGTCGGAATCCACGATGGAGCCCGCGATACGGACCGTCTTGCCACCCCATTCAAAGACCATGGGGCCAAACCAGGGAATCACGCAGGGGCTTAAGAAAACGATAGCGAAGGGAATAGCAGGCGCCACGTAGTACAAGAACTTGTTTGCGCCCTTGGGAGCGAACATTTCCTTGAAGAACAGCTTGGTGCCGTCGCACATGTTCTGCACATACCCCAGCAAACGGATCTTTCCGAAATAGGGAATCTTGATATAGGAACGGTTCGGGCCCTGACGGTCTTGCATAAAGCCAGCGCCGCGGCGTTCCATAGGAATAAGCAACAGGATGTAAAGGACCGGCACAAAGCAGAAAGCGAACTTTCCGATAGTGATGAGCCATTCCACCCAGGTCTTGGATTCAATAATATCCATTATGCTTCACCTCCTTCGAGGAGTTTGCCTGTACTCTTGATGGTATCGTAAGAAAGGCCAGAAAGTGCCGCAGCGTACTTGCCCGCATGTTTAAAGGCGTCTGCCGCGGACTCGAACTTGCATCCGGCCAGTTCCGAAAGGATTTCGTAGGCCGGGCGGATCTTCTCGTCGGGGCATACCGGGCAGGCATTCAGCTTTTGCAGAATGTTCAGGCTGTTCACCATAGTGCCCTGGACTTCGCTCCAGTGGCGCACACCGCAAGAGAGGGTGCCGTGAGCGGCGGTCTCGTCGTTGAAAGCCGAAAGCACCACGCGGTTCTGGATCTTTTCGAGGGCGGAAGCCTGAGAGGCATCTTCGCCGAAGATATCCAGGTTCACGGTCAGGAGCAGCTTGAATTCGCCGGCGCGCTTCGTGAGGTCTGCGAGGTTGTTTTCGGGAACGCCCATGAGCTTGAAACCTGCACGGTTGGCCATGGGGTCGCCGCTCATGGCGATACCGTCGGGAGAACCCACCTTCTTGAACGTACCGCCGAACAGCTCGGCGCTGTCACCGAGGGAATCCTTCAGCATGCGGAGGGCCGCAAGATCCTCGATGGTGCAGGTGCCGCCAGCGGCAAGGGCAATCTTGCCCCCTTCAGCCTTGACTTCGGAAACCAGGTTCTGGATTACACGGAATCCCATAAACGGAAGGCGATTCTTGTCAAAATTCTGGAACGCGAGACGGCTGGTGTTAGAAAGCCAGCTGCGGTTCACTTCCGGATTGCAGCGGGGCATCACGCGGTAGATGCGGCCGTCGGCATGGTCCAGCCAGATGTTTGCCCCCAGGGAATCGTCCATGGAAACCGTGGGCGTGTGGGAAAGGAGCCAGACGCGCTTCTGGAAGCGGAAGTACTTGGCCGTCATGGCGCCCACCGGGCAAACGTCGGTGACGCACAGGTCGTATTCGTGGTCCAGCTTTTCGCCCGGGAACGTAGTGATGTAGGTGTGGTCGGCACGGCCCGCCAGCTGGAGCTGTTCGGAACCGGCGATGCTACGCATAAAGCGCACGCAGCGGTCGCACTGCACACAGCGTTCTTCGTCCAGCAAAACGCGGGGGCCCAGGTCCACGTGCTTTCCGCCGCGGAGCTGGCCCTTGGCGTCAATGAACTGGTGGGCAGGATTGCCGTGGTAGTTCTTGCCGTATTCGGGACGCATGCGGGATTCGTTCTGACCCGCTTCCATGTAGTTTTCTTGCAGGGTGCACTCGCCGGCCTTGTCGCAGATGGGGCAATCCAGCGGGTGGTTCACCAGCATGAACTCCTGAGTGGCCTTGCGGGCGTTTTTCACGCGGGCGCTGGAGGCCGGCGTATAGATTTTCATACCCGGAGCCACCGGCGTGTAGCAGGCAATCACCAGCATGCGACCGCGGGGGCCTTCTTGCTCCACCAGGCACTGGCGGCAGTTGCCCGACACCGGGAGGAACGGGTGGTAACATACGTGGGGCGTTTCGATACCCACGGCCTTGAGGGCTTCGAGAAGATTCGTATCGCCAGGAACCATCACCGGCTTGTCGTCCACGAAGATTTCCACCTTCGGGCTGTTCTCGGTCGGGAGTTTCGGCATGTTGTAGTAGTTACTCATAATATTACCAGAAAATTCCAGGACGATAGGTTTCTTGAACACGGGGTTTGGCGTGGTCCGGGTTCTTTGCGATGTATTCGTCAAAGTCCGCACGGAACTTGGCCGTATAAGAACTTACAGGGCCACCCAGCGAAATGGAAAGCGGACAAATGGTCACGCCACCGAAACCGCCGCAGAGGCTCTGCATCAGTTCCACGTCGCCGTCGTGACCCTTGCCTTCAACAATCAGGTTCAACATGCGGTGCAGAAGACCCGTACCTTCGCGGCAAGGCGTGCACTGGCCACAGGATTCGTGGCTGTAGAAGTTGCCGAGGCAGTTCAGCAGGTCCACCATGTTGTGGGTATCGTTGATTACGATCATGGCGCCAGAACCGAACATGGTCTTCATGGAAGCGAGGCATTCGTAATCCATCGTCGCGACGGCCGCTTCTTCGGCAGTCAGCGGAGCGCAAGAAGAACCGCCCGGCAGCACGGCCTTCAGGTTTCCGCCCACCACGCCGCCGACAGAGTCTTCGCCGCTGACGGTGCCGGTATTATAGCAGCCCGTGACGGTGCCGTAGTTGCTGCCCGCCACGGCACCGACGGAGCTGTTGCCGCAGATGTAGGAGTCCGCGACACCCACATTCCGCACGGTGCCGCCCTCGCCTACAACGGAGAACAGGCCCGTATTGAGCATGGTGGTGGTGTCATGATAATACAGACCGGAGACGGTCTTACCGTTGCCCTCAAAGGTGCCGGTGTATGGGTAATACACTCTTTTATTATCAATGAAGCCCAATTTTCCGATGGGGGTCCAGACCCGGGCATCGGTGCTGGCTTCCGTCATGGTGCCCTCGTTCAGCTCCTCCAACAGCTTTTGACAGACT
>CALATK010000117.1 GCA_937891805.1 uncultured Fibrobacter sp.
CCATAAGCAATAGCCTTGGAACTGTCGATGGTGGAGCCGCCGCCCACCGCAAGGATAAAGTCGATACCGTTCTGGCGGACAATTTCAATGCCCTTATAGACAAGAGAGTCATGGGGGTTCGGCTTCACGCCGCCCAGTTCAACATGGGGGATTCCTGCAGCGTCAAGGCTCGCCTTCACGCGGTCGATGAGCCCCGAACGCACGGCAGAACCGCCACCGTAATGGATAAGCACCTTGGTGCCACCATATTTTTTGACAAGCGCACCGCATTCATTCTCGCGGTCCATGCCGAATACAAATTCCGTGGGGCTGTAGAAATTGAAATTTTCCATATTTTCCTCTTTGTTTTTAATAATAATACAATGATTCTATGCCCAAAGTTGCCGTTTTTGGCCAAAATTCGTGTACAAAAAGAACCAAACCTTGACAAAATCCCCATAATTTTCTCTATTTTGGCACCGAATTTTTATGTTTAACCCTTAACGGAGAATCAATATGCCTTGCGGAAAGAAAAGAAAGCGCAGGAAGATTGCGACTCACAAGCGCAAAAAGCGCCGTCGTCGTGACCGTCACAAAAAGAAACTTCGCTAATCCGTTAGCATTTTTGTGATTTCCTAAAAACGGGGTGCCAACACACTCCGTTTTTTCGTGTAACCCGACACCGCCACGGAGCCGAAAAAACCGAATGCAGATCCAGGGATCCATCAAGAACGTCACCTACCAGAACCCGGCCAACGGCTTTACCGTGCTGAAGGTGGTGCTTTCTGACACGGGCAAGGTAGCAGTGGTCACCGGGAATTTTCCTGCACTCACTCCCGGCGAGAACCTGCGGTTTGAGGGCGAATGGGGCCGCCACCCCAAGTTCGGCGAGCAGTTCAAGGCTTTGGGCTTTGAAATCCTGAAAACGGGCGACGGCAACCTGCGGGACTACCTGGCCAGCGGGCTATTCCGGGGCATCGGGCCCAAGACCGCCGAGCGCCTGGTGGAGGCATTTGGAGACGCCCTGCCAGAGGTGCTGGACAACCATCCCGAAAAACTCTCCGAGGTAAAAATCAAGGGTATCACTCCCAAGAAGATGGCGGAGTTCCTGGCCAGCTGGCAAGAGGCCCGCCTGAGCCGCGAAACCATGCTGTTCCTGTACAGCCACGGCATCGTGGGCAGTACCGCCAAGCGGCTGTGGAGCACCTACGGCGAAGACACCATCCCAAAGATCAAGGAGAACCCCTACCTGCTCTGCGAAGAGGTGTGGGGTATCGGGTTTGCAAGCGCCGACGAAATTGCCATGAAGCTGGGCCTACCGAAAGACAGCCCCATGCGGTTCCAGGCGGCGCTGCTCTACTCCCTGCAGGAATCGTCCTTCAACGAGGGCCACGTGTACCTGCCCAAGGACGCCCTGCTGGACCGCACCCTCAAGAACCTGCGGATAGACAGCTTTGACGACGACGCGGTTCAGATTCTCATGGAGCAGTTCGAAGGTCTGTGCAAGAACGGGCGCATTACCCGCGTAGGCGACGACTGCTTTTACCCGCCTATGTTCCGAGCAGAAGACTCCGTGGCACGGAATATCGCGCTTCGGCTACAGCGGAACACGCTCCCCACCGAAGGTTTCGAGCAGTACCTGGTGAGCTGGGAGCGGGAACACAAGTTCAGTTTCGACCCGGTGCAAAGGCAGGCCATCCAGATGGCGCTGTCCCACAAGTTCTCTATCGTCACAGGCGGCCCCGGCACGGGAAAGACCACGATTCTCAAGGGTATATTGCATCTTGCCAACCAGATGGGGGAATCCGTGCTGCTGGCAGCACCAACAGGCCGTGCCGCCAAGCGTATGGAAAGCCTCTGCGGAGCGCCTGCGAAGACGCTGCACCGCCTTCTGGAAATGGACCCCGTGTCCAAAAAGTTCAACAGGAACGTAGGCAACCAGCTGCACTGCGACCTGTTGATTGTAGATGAATTCAGCATGGTAGATACCTGGCTTGCATCGTCATTGCTAGAAGCAGTCAGCCTTCGGGCGCGAATCCTCCTGGTAGGGGATGCCGACCAGCTGCCAAGCGTAGGGCCAGGCAACGTGCTGAACGACCTGCTGCAATGCCCGAAAATCCCGAGCGTGCGTCTGCAGCACATATTCCGGCAGGCCAGCGGCAACGACATCGCCGACAAGGCGGCCAAAATCAACCAGGGGATTATGCCTGCGCCTATCGACGGGCCCAACTTCCATTTTATGCCCTACGAGACACCCGAAGAGGCCCTGGGCATATTGCAGCAACTGGTCACCACCGGCGTGCGCTCCAAGCTGGACATCGACCTGAAAAGCGACCTGCAGATTTTGGCCCCCATGCGCAAGGGCCCGCTGGGCGTGTTCGAGCTGAACCAGTTCCTGCAAAAGCTCATGAACGGCAGCGCCCAGAAATTCAAGATAGGCGGCACCGAATGGGGCGCGGGCGACCGGGTGATGCAGACTACCAACAACTACGACAAGAACGTGTTCAACGGCGACGTGGGAATTATCTTCAACGTCAAAAAGGACAAGTCCGCCATGACGGTCTTTTTCGACGACAAGACGGTGGACTACGAAGGAGACGAAATCGAGGACCTGCAGCTGGCCTACGCCTGCACCATCCACAAGAGCCAGGGACTCACATTCGACAAGGTGATCATTGATGCCGGAGCAGCATTCGCTTTCGGTCAGGTCTATGTGGCACTCTCCAGGTGCCGCACACTCGAAGGCATATCGCTTGACTCCCCTATCCGTCCTTCAGCCATATATTCCGATACCCATGTGGCGCAGTTCAATTCCTGCATGCAGGGTATGGAATCGGTAAGAGGAGGACTTGCAGAGGAGGAAAAGGCATATACATATGATATATATAGGGACATATTCGATTTCTCGGCCATCTGCACTGCCCTGGGATGGTTCCGCAAGATCTGGCGGGACAAGCTTCAGGACATATATGAGTCTGAGTATCAAGGACTGTTGAAATGGGGCCAGAAGGCAGATGAAGCCAAGAAGACTGCCCGGACATTCCGCACCCAGCTCACCAGGATAGAAGCCTTCCCTCAGCCGGACGATGCTTATCTGAAAGAGAGGCTGACAAAGGCATCCGGATATTTTCACCCGATCATCGACGGTCTCAGAGACTACTGCTTGAGACTCTGCGAA
>CALATK010000118.1 GCA_937891805.1 uncultured Fibrobacter sp.
AAAAGCCACAGGAACCGCCCCAGCGCCACCAGCAGGCCAAGCCCGAACAGCGTCACGATGGGATACATCAAAATGCCACCGTTCCTGAAAAATTCCATCAGGTCGTCTTTCCAGGTGGTCTCCTGGTGGTTTGCCAGCTCGGAGGAAAGTTCCGTACTCAAAAGCACGTCCACCGGCACGTTGACGAAGGCGGAATCCTTGGCATGGGCGAAGGCGGCTTCAATTTCTTTCCGGGTCTCGGGCGTCAGGTTTTCTTGCCAGCTGAAACTGCGCTTCTTTTCGCCGGCCACGGGGAGCATCAGGGCCGAAGGCTTGATTCCGGTGAGGCCGTCGGCGGCATCCGCAAGTTCCATGGCGTAGAGGCCGCCCATGCGGAGACGCATGCCCTGGGCCACAGACCGCCCGAATACCAGTTCCCCCTGCTCCATCTGGATTTCGCGGGTAAAGTCCATCTCCGCGCGGGCGGCATCGAACAACCCCCTGGCGATACGGACCGGGTCGTCCTTGTACAGGCCCATTTCCTTCTTGACCTTGTTCTGGACTTCTACCCGTTCAGAAATCTTGAAGGGGATTCCCTGTTCCTGGAACTTGGCGAGGGTCTCCAGACGCTCCGGGCCCGCCGCAAGAGACAAAAATTCCGCACGGGCTTTTTCGGCCTGCAACTTGACCTGCGCCAGGTCTTCCCTAGCCACGCGCACGTCTTCGAAGAGGCGGGCCCGCTCCGACATGAGAGCGTCCACCTTCTCCTTGCTTTCGTTATACTTCTCGTTGAAAAGTTCCCGCTCCTGGTTGGCGGTCTCCCGGTCTTTCCAGCGGGCGGCAACGGCCATGTCCCGCTTTTTGCGGGCTTCTTCCAGGTCGGCCTTGGCGCTGTTCAGTTCCGCACGTTTCTTGACGGCGTCAATATCTGCAGGAGCCTGCTGTGCAAAGGCTGCGGGAGCAAGCAGGGCGGTAGCTGCGACGAAGAAAAGAACACTCCAACGAATAAAGCGGGGCGTTGCGGGGGCGGCGTCTGAGCCCCTGCTCGAAGGGGTAGCGAGCGACACGGTGCGAGCGAGGGGAAGGCTTTCCCCTCCAATTCCGAATTCCGAATTCCGAATTCCGATTTTCATCACAGCCCCTCCTTCGGAACGACCACGGGAATGGTCACCAGCCTCGGGGCGGTCTTGCCTTCGGCCACCTTCATCACGTCCTTCAGGGCGGTTCGCATGGCGAGGTTGTCAGAGACGTTGTTCCAGCGGTAGGTGCCGTCGGCCCCGCGGGAGAGCCACAGCACGTCGTTGCCGTCGTTACTCACAAAGATGCTTTCTACCGCGCCGTAGCGGAGGTAGGTGCCGGGCACGCTGCGGGCGTCCACCTGCAAAAATCCCTTGTAGACTTCGGTGGTGTAGCCCAGGCGGATACGGTCATAAAAGACTTCCAGGGTGCGGTTCAGGGCGTCGTCCGCCTCGATGAGGCTCTTGTGGAGCTGGCCCGCGATTTCCTGGACGCTCTTGACGGCCTCTTCGTTGCGGTAGGGGAAGTCGGATTCAAAGACGGGGGCCAGGGAGTCGATAACTTTTGCGAGGGTCTCGCCGTACTTGGCCTTGCGGCCCTCGAACCAGCGGACAGTGCCTGCAGTTTTCTGGCGGGCCTCGGCAAGGTGGGACAGTTCCGCCTTCAAGGAGTCGATTTCCGCCTTCAGGGTCTTGTTCTGGGCGGCCAGGGCCTGGACTTTTTTGCGGCCCACCTCCACGAATTCGGCGTGGCGTTTTTTCTCGGTGTCATGGAGCGACTTTTCGCGGGCGGTTTCCGCCTCCACCGCCTTGATCTGGCGACGGACGGACTCCACCGTCTCCTGGGCAAAAGCCGCAGGGGCGAGCAGGGCCGCACAGAGGAACAGCTTTACAAAGGGATGAAAATTCATAGGCGAAAAATACAAAAAAGGGGGTGAAAAAGCCCAATTTTCGCCACAAAAAGGAGCGATTCTCACAAATTTGCACTGATGGCGATTTTCATCAGGGCCGCAAAGTCCAATTTCTTGTCGCGCGCATAGGACAAAAACTCCTTTTCCTCTTTCGTAACGCGAATCTGAAATTTTAAGGGCGAAGCAAATTTCGTCTTGCGCCCAGCATTTTCACGGGCACCACCATGTCCGAACTTCTTCTCGTACAGGGCAATGCCCGACCTTTTCCGATACTCCCTTTCGGAAATAACCTTTTCGCCCTTGGCGACTTCCGATTCCTTCTTCTTGAAAACAAAGCCCTCGGAATCCTTCACATAGACATACGGCATTCTCAAATCTCCTTCAGACGTTGCTTGGCAAGTTTGATTATAGTTAAAAGATTTGATTTTGTCAACATATTCAAAATATAACGAATTGATAGAGGGCAGGGGGCGGAATCAAATTTTCTGGACAAACTCTTCGGCTTTAGTTTCCAAAAGCTTCAAATTCAGACATCTCTTATGGATATGGTATGTCTCCGAAGCAAAGCACTTGCCTCTTAAAATCCTTGCATTTTCAATAATTCTTTCTTCGTTCCTATTGACCCAGGCAAGTTCCTGTCTCAATAACACGAGATATTTACTTTTTTCTGATGCACTTCCGTAGGCATCATTATTTAGAATCGAAGTTACATCTAGCGGCGTAGCCTGGGCTACGGGAACAGGCACTATGTGTTTCAAGTCTATGACTGCAGCCGGTTTCTTTTTCCGTTTTTCCTCATCGGTTTCATTGTGTAAATACACCTTGTAAAATAGGTTCGTTTCTTGGAAATCAATGTGTTTTTGTTTACCCGATGATATTGGGGCATAATAATCAACCTGATTGACCGTAAACAATTTACCGAAGAAGGGCTTAAATTTACCCCCATAACCGTCCAATGAAGGAACAAAGGGGTCATACTCTCTGAGATAATCAAGATACGCCTTGTCTAGCAGATACCACTGCATTTTCCCTCAAAAAAAAAATAGATGTGATGAATAATTCATCACATCTAGGAATAAGAAATTAAGCAGGTTTTTACGGAACCTGGAAAACCGTCATTAGGCACTCTTTTACGGGGAGTTTGAGAACCGTCATTACACGGATTTTTTACGGAACCCGTGAAACCGTTCTCTTCAAATATACATAAACATCTCGCCACAGTCAACACCTTTCGCAATCCTCTTTCGCTCGATATGTTGCAAAAAGCGTGCCAATAACGAAAACGGCGATTTCAAACAAATTTCGCCATTGATGCAAAAGGGAGGAACTGATTAATCACTTTTTAAGCAGTGATTAATGACTAAAAGCACTTGAAATACAAAGGGGGAAGCCTCCCCCACCCATCAAAAAAATCCTCCGCAAGGGAGGATTCGTAAATTTCAGAGAGGTTGGGCATTAAAGGGCGCAATGCAGCACACTAGAAGTGTAACTACAGCGTGACCTTCACCTTCTCGCGCATGGCCATGACGCAGGCCTTGGCCTCTTCCACCGTGTCGCGACGGGCCAAAAGCACGCCCATGCGGCGGTGGCCCTTCAGTTCGGGCTTTCCGAACAAACGAAGCGCCGTGTCCGGTTCGGCAAGCACATCTTCCAGGCCGCTGAACTTCACGTGGTCGGACTCACCCTCCACCACGATAGCCTTGGAAGCGCTGGGGCCGTGGAAGGCGATGTTCGGGATAGGCAGGCCAAGTATTGCGCGGGCATGCAGCGCAAACTCCGAAAGGTCCTGGGAAATCATGGTGACCATGCCGGTGTCGTGGGGGCGCGGGGACACTTCGCTGAACAATACCTTGTCCTTGCACACGAACAGTTCCACGCCAAAGATGCCACGGCCGCCCAGAGCGTCGGTGACCTTCTTTGCGATGTCCTTCGCCTGCTCCAGCAGTTCGGGATTCATGGGCTGGGGCTGCCAAGATTCCTGGTAGTCGCCGCCCACCTGATGGTGCCCCACCGGCAGCAAGAAACTGGTGCCGCCCACGTGGCGCACCGTCAAAAGGGTAATCTCGTAGTCGAAAGGCACAAAGCCTTCTACAATCACGCGGCTCGCCGCACCCGTGCGGCCACCCGTCTGGGAAATCTCCCAGGCCTTGTCCACATCGGCCTCGGTCTTCACCGTGCTCTGGCCGTGGCCCGAAGAACTCATCACCGGCTTCACCACGCAGGGGATGCCGATCTCGGCGACGGCCTTCTTGAAATCCTCGTAACTGTCGGCAAAACGGTAGGGGCTGGTAGCGAGGCCCAGTTCCTCGGCGGCCAGGCGCCGGATGCCCTCGCGGTTCATGGTCAGCTTGGTGGCCTTGGCCGTGGGAATCACGTGGAAACCTTCCTTCTCCAGTTCCACCAGCGTGTCGGTAGCGATGGCCTCCACCTCCGGCACGATAAAGTCCGGCTTTTCCTGCTCAATCACGCGACGCAGTTCGGCACCGTCCAGCATGTTGATGACGTAGGAACGGTGGGCCACCTGCATGCCCGGGGCGTTAGCGTAGCGGTCCACGGCGACCACTTCGACGCCGAGACGCATCATCTCGATGATGACTTCCTTGCCCAGCTCGCCCGCACCGCAAAAAAGGACCTTGGTGGCGCTAGAACTAAGAGGTGTACCGATTTCAGCCATAAAAACTCCTTGGTTTGCGAGAAATATAGGAATTATAACATAAATGGGGGAAGATTCCCCCTGTTTTCAGCCGAATGTCGCCCCCGCCACGCTCTTGTCATCCCCGCGAAGGCGGGGATCTCCCTTCGTCTTCCTCCACCCCCTCGCCTAGGGGGACACCCCCTAAAACCCCGTAAACATATCTGTGCCGCAGGGGTTTCTACAGACTCCCGTAAGGTGAAATACCTTTTTCTGCAATGAAACTCATATAGTTTGTATTACAGATATCACTTATCGTGGTAAAGGAATTCCAATTTTTTGCATATCTCGTTTTGTAGTTGTTCGGAAATTTTTCGTTTATTTGGAATATTTCCCAATTCATCAGATAGGTATTGAATTCGCCAAATGGGAACGCTAGGATTTTCTTCATGGCAGATTACATCCGCATTTGCCATAATAACTATCGGTTCTACCCATTTCTTTTCTTTATTCCTGCAAAAGTCAGCTTCCAAATAATCCGCTAGTCGCACAGCATTCTTTTTCACCTGGCTAGTTGGATTTTCTTTAAACCTATGTCGTTTTTTTCCTTTGTAGGAGAACCAATCTTCATGCACATTTTCATATCTACCATTATAATTTTTTACTTCAAATACAAAGACCCCTTGTGAAGAAACCCAAATTATGTCTATATCTTCTTTTTGGCCAGGCAACACACAGTTTCTGAATATGTGACTCGAACCGTCTAGGGCCTCGCGCATAATGTCCACAACCTTGTCTTCTCCATCTCTTCCTTGCTTATGGTTTTTTATGGATGTGTCATATCTGTCTATTTTCTTTTCAAGAGTTTGTGTTATAATGAAATTAACAAAGAACAAAACGATGATAACAAAGACGACAATAAAAGCGAATCCAATAAACTTTGTTTCTAGTATGAATTTAATTAAAGTGGGTATGGCACCAATAACCCCCATATATATGAAATCTGCAATTAGTAGAATTACACATATTGCGAGGATCGCTCCAATAAATAAGCCCTTCTTAAAAGAAATTGTTTCAATTTGTTCCTCCATGAAACTTCGATTTGCCGTCACTTTAAGCGCACCTTTTGTTTCATTTGCTCGATTGTTTTCAATGCCTAGTTGGGCGGTGAGTATAATGCGTGACGCCTCTCGAACTTGTTCATCCCAAGCTTTTTCCAAAGCATAAGCTAAATCTCGTTTAGTTATATCCCTATTGTCCGCGAGTTCACCCATCGTCCGTCCAGTTTTGCCCAAATATTTGCTAAATGGCCAAACAACAGCTCTGGCTTCATCTATGTTTCTTGGTAATCTTCCCTTTTCAATAAAAGTTTTCGTACTTCTTTGTTTTTGTGCTAAAAACACCTTACAAGCTTCTTTAATAGCAGGATCATATGCATTATGCGCACCCCATTCTAAACGCCGTATGTTTAGAAATCCATTATCAAAAAGTTCGCCCATAGGCCTGTAATTGTTTTTAAGCCAATAAACACTACGAGCGCGTTCTAATGTCATAAATGAATTGGGGTTCAGCATTATTCCTTCTCCCAAGCGAAAACGGGATAGCCGTCGTTCAGGCCGCTGTCATAGACAAAGTCGTCGCCGAGGAGTTTGGCAAAGTCGGCAGATTTCATTTCGGCCTCGGTCTTGGGAGTTGCCACGCCCCCGCCGTTGTTCTGACCGAAGGGCTCCTGGTCGCCTTGTTTCAGGTAGTAATAATCCGCCATGGTGGTATTGTAGTTGTAGCCAATCATTAGGCCCACAAGGGAATCGCCATCGACTTTGCCGGTGGAATAGATAGACTGACTAACACCAACTTCATTGTGACCCGATATACCGCCAACATAAATATTTCCGTATATATCACCCACATTGTAGCCATTTTCCGTCGCGGAGTTTTTTACAAATCCGAATAGTCCTGCTACGTAATTAGTACCATTGATTTTGGCGGTGTTAGCAACATCCTTGTTAGTAGAGCATTCGTTTTTTCCTATAACACCTGCTGTAAATTTTTCACCGTTTATTTCACCCCAATTTATTGAATTTGTTAAAGTTGCCTGCTTGATGGTTGTTCCACAGTTAAGCCCGTATCCCATATATCCAGCTATTCCTGCGGTGTGCTCATTTCCAGAAACCTTGGCATAATTGAACGTTTTACTTAACACAGAATTTGAACCAAGATTTCCCGCAATACCTCCTGTATTGGATGTGCCGATTATTTCACCTTTGTTGAACGCCTCGGTAATTCTTATGTTTTGTCCGCTTCCTATAACCCCTCCTACAGTTTTCACCCCTGTAATAAAGCCCGCGTTTTCCACATTTTCCACATTTCCGACTTTACTACAACAAACGGATTCATAAGATCCTATTACACCACCAGTCACATTGCCCGTTCCAATTATGGACGCTCTATTTATTGAACCCTTTAAGATTCCTGTACCTTTTAAATTTCCGAGAATTCCCGCAGTAGCACTCCCTCCCGTCACCCAGGAATCCGCCACCGTCACGTTCTGCACCATTCCACTGCTGTTCCCGAACAACCCGTTATGGGAACTCGTGGTATTGATGAACATGCCGCTGACCGTGTGTCCGTTGCCGTCAAACGTACCGATGTAGAAAACGTCCTCAGCCTCACCGTCTTCGTCACGGTCAAAGTGATAACCAATCGGGAACCATTCTCTGAAGCCCTCGGTATTGCTGTTCAATGCACCATCCACAAGCACGTCCTCGTTGACCACGATATCCTCGGTCAGAATGGCACTCGCGGCCGCATTGCCTGCATTGACGTGTTCCATGAACCAATACAGCTTGCCTGCATTGTCGATCTCATAGTAGCCGTCTGCATTTTGCGCGGGCTGCTCGTAGCCGCCGCAATGCACGTTTGTGCAGAAGCCGTTTTCATCATGCTCTGCTGCCTGATCGTGCAAAAGCGTGCCGTCTTCTTGATCATGATTCGTATATACGAAATATTCGGAGGTGCAAAGCGCGCCGTCCTGAATGTAATAGTGAACGCTGTCATAACCGCGCAATACGGGATGTACGTCACCTGTGCTGCCAAGCTGCTGATACCAGCCCTCGCCCAGCAGGACGGCAAGCTTACCCGAGAG
The DNA here is from genome assembly GCA_937891805.1 of uncultured Fibrobacter sp. Lineage (GTDB taxonomy): Bacteria > Fibrobacterota > Fibrobacteria > Fibrobacterales > Fibrobacteraceae > Fibrobacter. The sequence goes on from CALATK010000118.1 coordinate 7,684, forward strand.
AAGCGCCTCATCCTCCACGCTCTCAAACGCGTACACGTCCTCGGCAGTCCCCGCGTTGTAACCCACGGTTATGCCCGTTTTTTCCGCGCCCGTTACAGTCGCAACGGCAAAGGAGTCGGTCAGATTGCCTGCGTGATAGCCCGCAATACCGCCCGCATAGCCGCTGCCGCTGACGCTGACCTCATAGACGTACACGTTATCCCCCACCCCGCGGTTGTAGCCCACGATGCCGCCTGCAAAATCCGTGCCTGCGATGGTGCTGTTCACCACGCCCAGGTTGCGCACGGTTGCGTGCTCGTTGGCTGCACCGAACAAGCCAACGTAGCTGCCATCTTGCACGGTCAAGCCGCTGATCGTGTAGCCCTGTCCGTCAAAGGTAAGGCAATAGGGATTGTCATAGCTGCCGATGGGCGTCCATACCATACCCTCGGAGATCTCGATATCCGCTGTCAGCATAGCCGAATAGGGCTCAAGCAACTCGGCGTTGAACTGCTGTGCATACCACAAAAGGTTGCCCGGGGTTTTGATCAGATACGCGCCGTCCACATTCTGCTCAGGCCGCTCAAAGCCGCCGTTGCACACAAGGCATAAGCCGTTGTCGCCAAAAACGTGGAAGCCAACGCCATCGCACACCTCACAGGAAGCAAACTGCGCTGCGGTCTTGGCGGTCGTGCCGTCGATCTCGTCGGTTTCGCTGTCAGAGAGGTAGTAGCAGCTTTCTACTACGCTGTCGATCTCGTCTTTTCCAACCACACCGCCGACATTGGAAGTGCCGCTGACCTCGCCGGTGTTGTAGCTGCTCTGCACGGTGCCGGCATCGCTGTAGCCCACCACGCCGTTCTCCTCGTCGCCTTCCCACTCTTCGTGGTAGATCGGACCGATGCGGCCCAGAATGTGGGCGG
>CALATK010000119.1 GCA_937891805.1 uncultured Fibrobacter sp.
ATAAAGTAGGCAGCGAAAGTAGCCTTGGTGATGCTACCCGCAAGGGTATCCCCTTCGTGATACACATACTTCTTGCCGTCCAAAGTCATAACCAGGGAATCCAGTATGTAATCCTTTGCAGGCAAGCCCTGGACCACAAAGCTCGAACCCTTCACATAGTAAGGCAAGAGCATGGTGCCGTCCTTGGCGAACTTGTGCAGCTGGGTACCGATTATCTTTCCGGTGGAATCCTTGCGAATTTCCTTGAACGCCACAGAGCCGTTCTCAGATTCCGTCAGCTTCGTCTGCTTGTAGCTAAGCTCCTCGACGCAGGTCTTGGCATCGACCCACTTGGCGTAAAGGGGGTATTTCTCCTGACGGTTGCCAACTTGCAAATCCAATTCCCCTGACAACGCAAAATTGAACACATCAAACGCCACTGCCCAATTGTCAGGCATTTCATATTCGCAATTAGGTTCGCCATTACAATCAGGGTTCCAATTGACATCGGGCCCTTCCATGACGGGTTCATCTTGAATTTCAATATTGGAGTGCACCGTCCAGCCCTCTACGCATTGGTCTGCTGTATAGACCCAGAAAGGCAAATCGATGGCGTCATCTTCGGCATTAAGCTTGTATGTTCCCACGGAATCAGAATTCTCACCGTAAAGAACATCGGTCTTGCCGGTTTCAAAAACAATATTGAACTTCTTGTAGGTGTAGTTGGCGGAGAATTCCATATTCGAAGACATAAGCTCCCACGAATCGATCGTCAACAGGTCGCCTTCCTTGAGTTTTTTTGTCTCCGGGGTCCCTCCATCGAAGGAAGCCTTGGTGAAAGTAATGTCTCCATCCAATTCATAACCTGGATAACCGTCGGCAAAGACCTCAAAGACAAATTTATTGGTATCAGCGTAAGGCACCAGGATTCCCGTCACGCCCACATCTTGCTGTACAGACTTATGCCTCAGGGTATCGCCCATCCACACCTGCTGTAAGACGATGTTCCCTAGTTCGGAGTTATCCTTGACAACATAGTTGTTCCAGACCAATTCCTGTTCTTCGCGAATACGATAGCCTGCATAATCAGAACAAGAAGCCACATCGTATTTCCATTGCGCATACAATTTCATTGACTTGGAGCCGTCTTTATTGGTCGTGTAGGGAATGCGCTGCTCTTCTTCGTTACTAAGCAATTCCTCTACCATCCCAAAATTGGACATGTAAATGCCATCAGAGTACAGGTCTGGAGAAAACTCTCCCACAAAACAAGCATCCGTCCGGAAAGCATACCATTGATAGGATTCAAAGAATTGCTCATACTGATTTTCAGCGGTATAGGTAGCACCAAGTTCGGTTTTACCGTTCCAGGTAGTCGCTATAAAGAGCGGATTATAGTCTGTATTAGTTTCGTAATTGATATCGAAGGTCACATGATACCGAATTTCAGCGGTTTGCGGCAGGAATCCCACATAAATCGGGTAATCATACTCATATTGCCGTAGAGATTCTACCGCAGCAAACAAGTTCGTCAAGTCAATGTTGTCATCCTTGTCCAACCACACATAGCGGGCGTAGACCAAGCTATTACCGGATTTGACCTGGTCATCCATCTTGGCACGGATTTCCATCGGGGATTCCAAAGCCTTCACCGTATCCTTGAGGAAGGGGTGATCTAGATTGTTTGATGCTAGCTGCGAAAGAGCGCTCCCCATGAGTGTATAAAGTTCTGTTGCGCCATCATTTGAGGAAGCTCCCACGATTACCAGGGCTAGAGTTCCGTTCACATTGTTCCAGAAATCGGGAGGATAGTCGGCAACAAGATAGGGTGAGAAGGGCATGGATTTCGTAGAAGTGTTCTGTTCATTAAAGGCATTTCTAAGAATAGACTCAATTGCACTGGAAGTTGACGTTTCCACCTCCAGATAATCGGGAGCCCCGAACAAAAGCGATTCTCCATTTGCATCTACGGCCTTCATTTGAGCATTGGCAACGCCCAAATCAAATCTACTGCCATGCAAGTCGCCGACAAACAGGTAGCCCCCTGCCGTATTCACGGGTTCGGATTCATAAACCACATAGAGAGTATCGCCGTTAGAAAACTCCGAAAGGGCATCGGTGTAGAACCCATTCGAGCCATTCATATTCACGGTGTTGTAATAGCAATAGATATCCGGTTCGTCATCGGTGCCATGATTCTCACAACTCTTCCTGGTCAAACGGAAGCCATAATATTTGTACACACCTTCGTCTTCGTCATAAGAGGCCAGATAAGGCACCCTAGTCCAAGCACTGTCGCTGGAAATGGTCGCCGCTGGGGTTCCCATGAAGTAGACATCCTCACCAAGATAGGAGGAATACTCGTCCAAGGTATAGAACTCATCTCCATCGGTGGATTCAACAAACCCATGCCTCACCGTCACCGTAATCTTTTCCGAAAGGGACAGGGTCATGGAGGAATTGAAGGTCGTGGAAGTCTTTATGGGGAATGCGACAATTTTACTTGTCTGTTCGTCAAAATAACTCCAGTAATAGCTATTACTCACTATCTGAGCGGCAGTTGTTTGCCATGTGCTGTTGCTGAGCTTCCCCGTGTAGTCGGTGTAGACGCTAAGACTAAGCCCGTCGGCAGTTTCAGAGGCACCGGCAGCAATCCACTTTTGTTTTTCCGTTGCTGAAATGTTTTCGTAGTAGTCGCTACCCGCCATAAAGTCAATCTGGTAAATGGGCTTGAGTTCGTCGGTTGCGAACACGGGGAGTCCGCTGTTTAAGCCGTTTTTGCGGGACCATTTCTGATAACCGCCATCCGAAGACGGTACGTTTATTGCGCCCGATACGCCATTGAGCCAAACGGCAAAGGCATCGGCTTTCATGGCTTCCGGCTCTACGTAGCCGCCGTAATTGCTGCCATCTAACAGCAAGCATTTATAGCCGTAGGATGGACCCATATATACGGGATTGTCCAGGTTACAATTCGTAGGTTCTATCTTTCCGGAAATGGAGTTGCGGTAGTTGAGACCGCCGCCCAAGGGGTGGTTTCCTCCTAGGCTTCCAGAGCCATTTATCCAATAGGTAGTCACATCGGAACCGCTTTGGTACAGCCTACCCGCCACATTTTCTGCCTGGTAGTCGGTGGCGCCATAGTGGTAGTTGTAGCCCGCATACAAATAGCTGTCAAATGATACATTTCCAAACAGGAAACCGACATTACATTTTTTACCCCCATCCGTAACACCGCCTGTTCCATTTTCACAGCCCTTCGGCGCTGTAACACTACCGGTCGTATAGGTGTTGACAACAGCACTTTCGTTATCAGAACTAGAAGCATACGAACCCACAAGGCCACCAACATTCACATCTAGATATCCGTTGGCTCCCTCTACCGTTACTGACCAAATATCCGAATGCACGTTAAGGTCAGAAAAGCCCACATTTGTGATATTAAGATTTCCTGATACAGACCCGACCAAACCGCCCAAGTCTATGGACATGCTGCCGGCCATATTTCCATTAAGGTTTGCCGGAACTACGCCATTTGCGGCAACAACCTCTACATTCTCACCTAGAATATTCTTGAAGTCCGCTTCACCATACGCAACACCTGCAACGCCACCTGCCTGAGCCGCAACGATCTTTGCATTTTTCAAGGAAATCTTGTTAAATTCAGCCCCATTTTCACCCACCAAACCAACCACTACACCAGTAGGCACGCTATTATAGGAACCGTCATTGTTCACCTTGATGAATACATTTTCAAAATTCAGATTTTCAACTTTTCCATCCGACAATTCTGAAAAAAAGCCAACACTGGATAACTGCGTAGTTCCAGCTTGACCTTCCTGATTAGAGGAGCCCACGACATAACATAGATTCTTGATAGTGTAGCCACCACCATTGAAATAGGAAGCATAAGCTGTGGAAACCGTCAACGGTTTGAAGCTCTCGTTACAGCCCGAACTGTCTGTACTGACCCCACCGAAATCAAGATCCGACTCCAAATACAAGGAAACGCCCGACCACCGGCTTTCAAGCTGTTGAACAAGATCAGCCCAACTCTCAGTAAATTCTAGCCATGTATCAGAACAAAATTCAAAATATTCCGTGAAATTATCGTAGTCATAGGGAGCAGGATTCGGCTCATAGGAGCTGGGCCGCTGAGACAGGTGTATGTACTCGTCTAAAATACCATTAGATTCAGAGTAGCTATAGCAGAACTTGCTCCCGGAACCGGAGTCCGCAGCGGCGACCGTAGTTGCCAGAAGTAGCAAAGCAAGGCCCATCAAGCTAGCCAGGTTCAATCTACGTTCCATAAATACCTCTCTCCGGGAGCGAGGTACGCTCCCCCTCTTTTTTGATAAAAATAACTTTTCTATTACAAAAATATGTGAGACAAAGGTCACATTGTGGGACAAAACACACTTTTTTCTTACAACGCCCGTCAATTTGATAACAAAGAAGTCAAATCTGATATTTTGACCGCAACTTTGCTATATTTTTATTACAACGAACGTATCAGTCCTAAAAAGGAGAAAATCATGAAGAAATTATACGCCGGCGCGCTGGCCCTTACTGCCATGGCAGGTCTAATGGCCTGTGACGACAGTTCCAGCAGCTCGTCTTTCGAGATTCCCACCTACAAGAGCGATTCCGCCCTGCCGGACTCCTGCCAGATGGAGGCCGCCAAGGTAGGCGACACCTACTATGCCTGCGCAGAGAACAAGTGGGTGGAAGTGACGGATTCCGCCACCATCGAAAAGCTGAAAGAGGGCCTGGACGAGGAGGAAGTCAAGGCCCAGGTCGAAGAACTGCTGGCCACCCTTTCCAGCAGTTCCGGCAAAAAGGACGACTCAAAGTCCAATGACAAGTCTTCCGCTTCCAAGGACGAAGGCAGCGAAGTAACCGATAGCTCCAGCAGTTCCGAAGCCGAAGAAGAATGCACCGGACGTCGTTGCGGCGATAGTTCCAGCAGCTCCAAAAAGAGCAGCGGAGGCTCTAGTAATTCCGGCAGCGGTTCGGACAGCGATAGCCCCTCCAGTACAGGCAGTAGCGAGACCGAAAGTTCCGATAGTAGCGAGGCCGAAAGTTCCAATAGCGGAAGCGATACGGAAAGCAGCAACAGTGAAGAAAGTAGCGACAGTAGCGAAGAATCTTCCAGCTCCCTTGCCACCTACGACGACGTGGCCATAAGTGCCTCCAGCAGCCTGCTCTACGGAAAATCCACCACCATTTCCGTGATTCCGTCGGATGCCGTTTCACAATGCGTTATCAATGTGGACAACAAAGACTACGAGGATCAGCTTCCCGCCTCATATGACTGCAGCTTTATAATAACCAACAACAATACGGGGACCGAAAATATAACCCTCACATTTACTCTTGACGAATTTAAGCTGAATGGTGAAGGCCAAATATCGAACGGCGACAAAACAAAGACCATCGTACTTTACTACGAAGGTTTCGACTTCGGACGCAATGATGCCTTTGAATTTTTGGATAATAGCCTGACTTGGAAGGGTGCAGCGAATTCTACTTCTGGGACAATCGTCTATGGAGACATCAACGAAGGCATATCTGCCAGCCAAGTTGTACGAGCAATCGAAAATAATGGGTTTACCTGTGAAACGAAAATCTCGGGAACGGGAAAACAGCAAACAACAAGTGCAGAGTGCACAAAAGTAGACTCCGACAATAGAATCGGATACTTTGTCAACGTTATCATCAGTGCGGGTGGACTCAAGCCTAAGCTTGGAGATGTCCAAACAAGAGTCACCATTGTCGGCAAAACCTAGGAACGTGCATCGTTTCCTTTAGTCCAGCCCCCGAAGGGGGGCTTTTTTTTGAGTCGATTCTTTTACTATATTGTTTCCTGTAAGTCGGAGCAAAATATGCAGGATTTGGACCAGACCATCGTCACCCCAGGCAACACTATCCCCTTTAGGGTCATGGAGTTACACCCACATCTGATAATCCTGTACCCCCAGACTCAATTCAAGCAGATTGCCCTGGAAAAAGGCACCGTTGTCCTTGGTCGCGGTGCCGATGCCGACATCCGCCTGGACGATGAACTGGTGAGCCGCAAGCACTGCAGCCTGACCTTCGACGGCAAGAACGTCACGGTCCAGGACCTGGGCAGCACCAACGGCACCTATGTAGATGGGAATCCGGTGAACCAGATGGTCTTGGATTCCGACAACCGCCTGCAGCTGGGCAAGCACGTACTGAAAATCGACTTCAAGGATGCCAGCGAAGAGGCCTTTGACCGGGAACTCTACGAGGCGGCCACCATGGACCCGCTGACCAAGATTTCCAACCGCCGGAACTTCTTTGACCGGAGCCTGGGCGAGCTTGCCCTTGCCCGCCGGAACAACTTCTTTGTGCATGCCATCATGGTGGATGCCGACCACTTCAAGCACGTGAACGACACCTGGGGCCACCAGTGCGGCGACATGGTTCTGAAAGAAATCGCCCGCATTCTCAAAGAAGAAAAGCGGGAATCGGACCTGCTGGCCCGTTACGGCGGCGAGGAATTCGTGCTCTTGCTCAGCGGAATCGGCGTAGAAGACGCCAAAAAAAGCGCAGAGCGTCTCCGCATGGCGGTAGAACGCCACCGTTTTTCCTGGAAGGATACCATTATCCCCGTGACCATTTCTCTCGGGCTTGCAAGCAAGCAGGGTGAAAATATCGGAAAAATTGAAGACCTGATTGCGGAATGCGACCGTCTTTTATATGTAGCCAAGGAAGGCGGACGGAATCAGGTAGCGTGCGAAGCGTAGCTTCGCGAAAATTCGGAATTAAGAATTAGGTCTTTATTCTAAAAACAATTCTGAAATCTGAAATCCGAATTCATAATTTTCTATATTTGCGCGCCGATGAGTGAATTCTACTCCGAGCGCCTCAACTCCTTTGGCACCGCAAGCATCCCGAAACTGGTACTGCAGTTTTCGGTCCCCGCCATCATCAGCATGTGCGTCAACGCCCTCTACAACATAGTGGACCGTTTTTTCGTGGGCCAGGGCGTAGGCAGTCTCGGCATCGCAGGCATCACCCTCAGTTTTCCCATCGGACTGTTCATCATGGCCATGTCCATGATTGTAGGGGTCGGCGGGAACACCCTCTTTGCCATCCGTCTCGGACAAAAGAAGTACATCCAGGCAAGCATCATTTTGAACAACTCCTTTTCGTTGCTCATCTTGATGGCTATCTTTTCCTTTGCCTTCGGCGAAATCTTCATGACGCCGCTCCTGAGGCTGTTCGGGGCCAGCGACCAGACACTCCCCGTGGCCGAAAGCTACATGCGCATTATCTTGTGCGGGGCGGTATTCCAGACTATCGCTCCAGGCATGAACCACTTCATCCGTTCCATGGGCCATCCGAAAACCGCCATGTTCCGGGAAATCGCCGGGGCTGTTTCCAATATCGTCCTGGACTGGCTGTTCATCATGAAATTTCACTGGGGCATCGAAGGGGCAGCCTGGGCCACGGTGTGTTCCCAGCTTGTCGCCAGCGGCCTGATTACCCAGTTCTTCATCAAGAAGGGCACCCCCATCCGTATCCGCTGGCGGCACATGAAGCTCAGGCTCCCCTACGTGAGAAAGATTTACATCTTGGGGCTCCCGCCTTCGGTAATGCAGATTTGCAACAGCCTCATGAACGCCATTCTGGCCTGGAGCCTCACCAGCTACGGCAATATCAGCCTCAAGCCTACCGGCAGCCTTTCCGGAGGCGACATGGCCATCTCGGCCTTCGGCATCATCAACAGCGTGGTGTCCATCATCGTGTTACCCCTCCTGGGCTTTGTCCACGGGACGCAACCTATCATCGGTTACAACTACGGGGCCCGGCTGAACGACCGCGTGAAGGGAACCGTAAAATTTGCCCTGATTTACGCGGCGAGCTTTATGGCCATCGCCTGGGCGGTGCTGATGTGGAAGGCGGAGACCTTCGTGGCTCCCTTCGCTCCCGGTGACCTAGAAATGCAGCAGGTGGCCGCCTGGGCCATGCGCATTTTCACCGCCGCCTTTTTCATGATTCCCTTCGGCATGGTGGCCGGAAGCTTTTTCCAGGGCACGGGGAAAGCCCTCAGGTCCATGTTCCTGAACGCCTGCCGCCAGGTGATACTGCTGATACCCTTCCTGCTTGTACTCCCCCATTTCTTTGAACTGAAGGGGGTATTCATGGCCCAGCCCATCGCCGATACCGGGGCCGCCATCATCGGCATGGGAATGCTGCTGCACGAACTGAAGAAGCTAAAATAGTTTCTTTGCGGAGGTGAGTTCGCCGTTCTTTTCGTGGAAGAGGATAAGGGAGCCGCCGTCCACCTTGATGAAAATGTTCTTCAGGGTTTCCACCACATGGTTTTCGTCAAAGCCGATTTCGTTGTAAGCGGTTTCGCCAATGACAATACCGAAGTTCACCATGTCGGGAGAGGTAAAGCGCAGGTACTTGAGGAGGTCTTCGGGGGTGTTCACCACGTCGGTGGCGGTGAGCCGTTCGATTTCTTGGGGGTCGCGGGTGCTCACCAACAGGGGGAACAGGTTGTCGCCTATCACCTGCTTGCTGTTCAGGTACAGAGTATTGCCGATCATGAGGCTGATGGAGTCGTTC
>CALATK010000120.1 GCA_937891805.1 uncultured Fibrobacter sp.
AGCTTCATGGCCAGGATGTGGCGCACAGCCTCGTCCAGCACGGCCACGTCCAGCTTGCCCGCCATGACCATCTCGTTCAAGGTCTGAACGTCGGCGTAATGGACATCCCATTCAAAGGGGGAATCTTTTAGGCCTGCGATGAGGTTTTCGTAGATGAAGGTGTCGTTTGGACAGGTAGAGATGCCGAGAGAAAGACGCATTGAGGTTCGGGGTTCGGGGTTCGGGGTGTGAGATTAATTAGGAATTCGGATTTCAGATTTCGGAATTAGTTTTTTTAAGAGAACGATTCCGAATTAGAAAAGTTGATCAAGAACGGATTGTTTCAAAGCGGAAAGTGCACGAGGAATATCCCAGGAGGATTCGTCACGGTCAGAGGCCATGTTGCTTACGGCGCGGAACTGGTAGCCGGGTACGCCAAAATTTTTACATACGGCAAAAAAAGCTGCCCCCTCCATGCTTTCCACCTGAATCTGGAAAAGGGTTTCCCGACGATTGCCCAGGTATTGGGTTCCCGTGCAGCAGTTGACTGTTCCCCCGGCAACCCCAGGAGCATCCAAAAGGCACAATGGCAAATCACGGATAGAGGCCCCCTTGTAGACCATGTCCTTTGAAACCAGGGTTCCCCATGGGATAAAATGCCCCTCCCTGCTCTGAGCCCCCATATCGGCAACGACTTCGGTATCGATACGGACAACACTCCCCACCTGAAGCCCGCTATTCGGATAAGCGCCACAAATGCCAAGCAAAAAAGCCCGATCGTATTTCTTTAGGCTTAAGAACCGAGCCAAATTCGCAGAAAAATCTACGATGCCCACTCCAGCTATTGCGACATCAACAGAGGGATTGACCATTGCCGGCGTAGAAGACGCCACCACCGACGAAATGTTCTTGAAAAAAAATTGGAATTCTTGCTTAGACGCAAAGACAACCAGGGTTTTTGCCATAACGCCTCCGAAGATTTTATTCCAACTTTTCGATAGCGTCCTTGAATTCCGCTTCCAGTTCGCTTACACGGGCAAGATCCAAATCCCAAGGCTTGTCCACCTCACAGCGAGAAACGGCCACTGCCGTAGCCTTGATCAAGCACTCCTCAAAGCTCATACCTTCGCCATCGGCATAGAGCCAGCCAGCAAAGAAGGAATCTCCTGCACCAATATTGTTTTTCATGGTGATAGTAGGCGGTTGCAGTTGCATTCCCTGGAACTTCTTTTCTACAAAACGGAAGGCGCGAACCGGAGAATCGCCGTCGGTCACCACCAGGTTCTTGATAGGAAGGCGTTCCAGTACGGCGGTGGCAGTCATTTTCCAGAACTGGGGGCTAGAGGTGACCTGCGGGATTCCAAGACGGGTCAAAAGTTTGCAGTATTCCTGCATGTTGATTTTCAAGAGTTCTACACCCTTGGAAAGCCAGGTATCGATACCTTCAATGGCATCGATAAACACACGCTTGCCCGTAAAGTCCAGGGAATTTATCTTCTCCAGGTCAAAGGCTTGGGGGAAAGACCCGCATAAAGCCACACATTGGGTAGATGTCCAGTGTTCATTCAATGTCTGAAGAAAATCCTCATTCTCATTGCCTGTCAAGACCGGAGACGGTTCAATGAGTTCGGTCGTGCTTCCGCCACTTACGATGGTGGTGCAAATGCGGGTCGGTTCCTTAATCCAGACAGGGGCCTGCTGGATACCGCAAGCGGACAATTCGTCAAAAATCCTTGAGCCATTCTCGGCGCCCAAGAAATGCATCAGCAAAGGAATTCCGCCCAAACGCTGCAAGACACGCCCGCAGTTGACGCCCTTTCCAGAAGCATACTCTTCGACCTTCGGGATGCGATGGACTTCGCCCGGAGTAAACTTGTCCAAGAAGAACAGGCGCTGCCAGGCGGGATTGAGACCGAGAATAAGGATTTCTTGAGCCATAATAAACCTAGAAGTTCACCTTGTAGAACTTGCGCTTGCCCACCTGGACAACCAGCTGGTCTGCGCCCTTGATTTCAATCTGGACTTGCGGATCGGCAAGCTTTTCGCCACCAATCTTCACGCCGCCGTTCTGGACCATGCGGCGAGCTTCGCCTTTGCTTGCAAAGGCCTTGATTTCCACAAGCAGGTCCAGGGCACCGTAGGTGCCGGCCGCCACGCTGCACTCGGCAGCATCGCTGGGGATGGCGTTCCCGCTGTGGATTTCGCGTTCCTTGGCTGCGGCGGCCTCGGCGGCGTCTGCGCCGTAGTACTGCGTCACGATGTCGATAGCGAGGCGATGCTTGGCGTCATTGGGGTTCATCTTGCCCGCAGCGATATCGGCCATCATCTGCTTGATTTCTGCAAGCGGGATGTTGGTGAGGAGTTCGAACCAGTTCTCGACGATGCTGTCGGCGAGGCTGTAAATCTTGTGGTACATCACGTCGGCGGGCTCGTTCAGGCCCACGTAGTTGCCGATGGACTTAGACATCTTGACCTTGCCGTCGGTACCGAGAAGGATAGGCATGAAGAGGCCGATCTGCGGTTCCATGCCTTCGAAAAGCTGCAAGTCGCGGCCGCGAAGCACGTTGAACTTCTGGTCGGTGCCGCCCAATTCCACGTCGCTCTTGATGGCCACGGAATCGTAGCCCTGCATCATCGGGTACATGAACTCGTGCAGGCTAATCGGCGTGTTGGCCGTGTAGCGGTTGTGGAAGTCTTCGCGTTCAAGCATCTGGGCCACAGTGAACTGGCCCATGAGTTCGGTCACCTTGCTGAACGGAAGCTTGGAGAACCATTCGCCGTTGTAGTGGATTTCCACCTGGTCGCGGCGGACGACCTTGAAGAACTGTTCCTGGTATTCCTTCGCGTTCTCGAGCACCTGTTCGTGCGTGAGGCGCGGGCGGGCCTTGTTGCGGCCGCTGGGGTCACCAATCTGGGCGGTGTAGTCACCCACGATGAGCACCACAGTGTGACCCAAATCCTGGAACTGGCGGAGCTTGCGCATCACCACCGTGTGGCCGAAGTGCACGTCCGGGGCGGTCGGGTCCACGCCCATCTTGATACGGAGCGGGACTCCGGTATCGTAGGACTTCTGGAGTTTCTTTTCAAGTTCTTCTTGCGGCACAACATCGATAACGCCGCGCATCAAAATTTCAAGCTGTTCTTTTACAGGACGGAATTGCATTGTAGGTATGAGGTTGTGAGGTGTGAGGTCGGCACTACATGCCTTTGAGGTTTGGGAGATTGAACTGCACATCAGCTAATCACACAAAGCCCATGTTGAAGGAATGGATAATCATACGGGACAAATATAGAATTAGTAGGAAGTAGGAAGTTTGAAGTAAGAAGGGATTTGTGGTTAAAAAAGCGAATTCAAATTATTCAACTACGCGAAGAACATCGTATTTGCCATTTTTCTCCGTCGCGATTCTATTTTCCGAAACCAGCGATGTCTATACCGAGCTGGTTTATTTTATATGTAAGAATACGCGGGGTCGTAGAGAGGCTACGGGCGGCAGCGGCGACTTTTCCCTTAGAGCTCTTGAGGGCGTCGCAGATAATGTCCTTCTCGTAAGCCTCCACCATGAGTTTCAGGTTGCCGTTCACAGGAGTGCCGCTGGTTTCGGCGGTCTGCAGCGTTGTCGGGAAATGGTGCGGGTAGATGACGTCTTCGTCGGCAACGAGGACGGCGCGCTCAATACCATTTTCGAGTTCACGCACGTTTCCGGGCCACGGGTAACTCATGAGCATGTTGATGGTGGTGCGGGCAAGGCGGCGCACGTTCTTGCCTACGATGCGGCAGTAATGCTCCACGAAGTGGTCCGCTAGGAGCACAATGTCTGTCTTGCGGTTCCTGAGCGGCGGCACGTAAATCGGGAAAATGTGCAGCTGGTAATAGAGGTCTTCGCGGAAGGTGCCTTCTTCGACCATTTGCTGCAGGTTCTTGGTGGTGGCCGCAATCACGCGGACGTTCACCTTCTTAGGGATGCGGGCGCCAATGCGTTCCACCTCGCCGTTCTGCAACAGGCGCAAGAGTTTCACCTGCAAGTTCGGCGAAAGTTCGCCCACTTCGTCGAGGAACAGCGTGCCGCCCTCGGCCTGTTCTACGCGGCCCGGAGTTTCGGCAAATACGCCCACGAGAGCGCCACGCACGCTGCCAAAAAGTTCGCGGTCCAATACCGATTCCGGCATGGAGGCACAATGGACGCGGACGAACGGGCCCATGTTGCGGTCGGAACGGTAATGGATAGCCTCAGCCACGAGCCCCTTGCCCGTACCCACCTCGCCCACGATGAGCGCGGGTAGGGGGCTCTTTGAAACCTGGTCAATCTGCGCGTACACGCGCTGCATTTCGCTGGAGCGCCCGATGATGTTGTCGGGCTGGAAACGGTCCTTGAGTTCCAATGTCAAGCGCTCGTTTTCAGCCTTCAAAAGTTCATTTTCTTCGCGGGCTTCGCGACGGAGCTTCACTGCCGCCGCAAGCATCTGCGCGATGATTTCCAGCAGACGCAACTTTTCGGGAAGTTCGTCTTTTACCGGATTCTGCACGTCGGCACTGAAGGCGCCAATCACCTGGTGCTCCATAATCACGGGCACGCAGAGGAACGCCTTGTCCTCCGTCTTGCCGCGTCCCGTGCGGTCGAGGAAGTCCGGGTCCTTCGCGACGGAGGGAATGATAATCGGCTTGCCCGTTTCCACGACGCGGCCGGTAATGCCCTCGCCCACCTTGTAGCGGCCCTTGCGCGCCTGGCGACTGCTCAAACCTTCCGCAATTTCGATGGATATTTCGCCGGTGTGGCGGTTGTAAAGCGTAAGCGTCGCATGTTCCACGCCCATCGTAGATTCCACCACTTCCAGAATCGGATGTGCGACACTCTCGAAATCGAGCGTCTGGTTCAGAATAGAACTGATTTTATAAAGCAGTTCCAGTTCCTGGATTTTGGATTGCGACGTGGGCATATATGAAATTTACTTAATCCTGTCGCCGCAGAATTCCTGGCGGCCACAGTTTTTGCAGTGCGAGCCCATCCAGAGAGTGTCAAACTGTTCGATGGCGGGCTGCACAATCGCGGGGTCGTTGGTGAGGATACCCGCTTCGAAGTTGCGACGCAAGCTGCTCTTCATGCCGATGCCCGCGCCCGTCAAGTTCGCGGAGCCGATGTAGGCGGTTTCCAAGTCGAAAATCATCATCTTGAAATGCACCCGCGGGCACATGACGCGTTCAAGGTCGGTCGCCAAAATCTTGAAGCGGTCGAAGTCCTCGCGAAAGTTCGGGCCCGGCTCCTTCGCGTGAATGAGCCGCACGCCAACGCCACGCTTCAGGAGTGCAGCCAGTTGCCCGAGCAAGGGCATCGATTCGCCGTCCTGCTTCACGTAGACATCCTTGATGTCGGCGGTACCGATCCACAACGTCTCGCGGACTTTCGCAATCCGCGCGATGACCTCGGAATAATGTTCCTCGTTCTGGATGTACTTGGTGAATGTGGGCACGGGAGTAAAGATAACCTTCCTCTTGTTTTTTGTCACACATTTTTATATATTCCTCACTGTATTCCGACACCCCGGACGACAGTGGTAAACTTGCGGAACATATCAACGCAAGCGAGTTCCCGGCCCGGATGTTACACCATCTGCGCCTAGCGTTTAAAGAAAGCAGGTATAAAGTCGGCAAGCGACGCAGCCGACCACGGGAGTGAGCCTCCTCCTGCAAGGTGACAGACTTCCGCCAAGCAATGGCTTGGCGCACATACAATCACTAACAATCCCATTCTGGGGCAACGCCCCTATTCTGCCGCATATACGGCAAAGGACTTTTATGTCTATCAATCCCGTCTTTCCCGATTTTGCGGAAGCATCCCGCGAATACTGGGAACAACTGACCTATGAAAAAATCAAAAAACGCACCTACCTGGACCCGCTCTACGACGTGGCATTCAAGGTTTTCCTGAACGACCCCGAGGCTCTTGTGAGCTTCTTGAACGGAGTTTTCCACTTGGAGGGCGAAAAGCGCATCGTCTCCGTTACGGTGAAGAACACCGAAGTGAACATCCTTTTCCCGCAGACCAAGACTTTCCGCCTTGACATCCGCGCGACAACATCCAACGGGTACTGCATCAACGTAGAGATGCAGAAGGCGAAACACAGCCGCTTTATCGAGCGCATCCTTTTGCAACACAGCGCATTCATGCTCCAGAGCAAGTATGAATGGGACCAGGATTTCTTTAAGGAATCCGACCAGTACACCCCTAGCGAGATTCGCGCCCAGCGCTACGACCTCCGTTACGAAATTCCTCCCACTTACGCCATCTGGGTCTGCGATTTTCACTTGGAACAGCAGGACAGCTACTGCGGCACCTGGGGCATCCGTAACGAGAAGGGGTTGACGCTGACCGACAAAGTTAAGTATATTCTTTATGACCTGACGCAGTTCGACAAGACGAAGGAACAGGTAGAGACTGACGAAGACCGCTGGCTTTGGCTTTTGAAACACGCCGGCGAATCCGACTCGCTCCCCGACTTCAACGACGATGTAATCGCCCAGGCGATTAAACGCCTTCTTGTAAAAACTGCTCCGGACAGCATCCTCAAACAGCAGGCAAGAAACATGGTGATGACGGAAGAAGAACTGGACTACCTGGCGGCCCTCAAGGTTCGCGCCCGCGAAGAAGGACGCGCTGAAGGTCGCGCAGAAGGACGCGCAGAAGGACGCGCAGAAGGGCGTGAAGAAGGCGAAATGAACAAGGCTCGGGAAATGGCAAAGGCAATGCTCGACCTCGGCGACCCTATCGAAAAGGTTGTGCAGGTTTCCAAACTCACCGAAGACGAAATCCGCAAGCTTTAAGCTTCAAACGACAGTTCAAAAAAGGCATGTCAACACAAACGTTGGCATGCCGTATTGTTATACTCAAGTAAAAAATCTCCGCCGGAGCCTGCCCTGAGCAAAGTCGAATGGGCGGGGATAATAAACCGGGAATGAATTGTTCCGTTTACTTCAACGCTTCTTGCACGAGAGCAGAAGCGCGCTTGGCGTCGAAACGGCCCTTGACCTTCGGGGAGAGTTCCTTCATGATCTTGCCCATGTCTTTCGGGCTAGAGGCACCGGTGGCCGCCTTGATTTCGGCGATGAGGGCCTTGACCTCGTCTTCGGTCATTTCTGCCGGCATGTACTTGCGGTAAAGGGCGATGCAGGCTTCTTCGGCGGGAATTTTGTCTGTAAAGCCGCCCTTCGTGAGGATGTCGATAGCTTCTTGCTTTTGCTTGACGCTACGGGCGAGAACATCGACGCACATTTCGTCGGTAATGGTTTCTTCGATCTGGGCAGGTGTGGCGCCAGACTTCATGGCCTCGTTCTTGATGTCGGAATGGAGGGTCCGGAGCGTTCCGAGAGTTTCGGCGTCGTGGGCCTTCATGGCGGTCTTGATATCGTCTTTGATTTTTGTCAGCAATGCACTGCTCATAGTTTTCCCTGGCGGTTTACGCCCCGCTCCTGGCGTCTTGGTTAATGCTCTAAAAACACGCAACGAGCCACCGGTGGTGGACCGGCGACTCATTTCAAATCAAAACCCTATGATTTCCGGGACCGGTCAGACCGACAGCCCCGGATGCCCCGCTACAGACTAGTAGAGGCGCTTGCGGTTCTGGTCAGCGATTTCCTTGAGGCGCTTGCGACGGGCGGCAGTTTCGATGCGCTTCTTTTCTTCGGAAGGCTTTTCGAAGCGCTGGCGCTTCTTGACATCGGAAATGATGCCGTTCTTTTCGCAGGACTTGGTGAAACGCTTGAGAGCGCGTTCAAAAGGTTCGTTGGACTTAACAATTACGCCGATCACGATGATCCTTTGGTTGAGTTGGTAATTCGTTTTTGGATAGCCAAATATATTTAACTAGCCGAAATTCGTCAAGGGAGAGTGCATTTTTGCGCATTTTCCGCATTTATAACTTGCGGATTGACAAAGACTTATGTATATTATGGCAGAACACGGCCAAAAGTGTACTTTTGGAGATTTTAACAAGAAAAACGGAGATTTCAATGAAATCACTTTCGATTTCCACCCTGATTACCGCAGCTTTTGCCTGCTTCATGCTGACCGCATGCGATAGCAGCGAAGAAGATGTCGTTCCTCAGATGACCATCAAGAGGCCCGCCAAGGCCGCCGAAGCCAAAGCCCCGGCAGCGGACGAACCCGAACTGGTGCCCATCCAGTCCCTCTCCGCAAAGAAGGGCAAGGCTGCCAAGGCCGAAAAGGTGCAGCTCCCCCCGGGTAGCGTCAAGCCCGAAGAGGACGGCCAGTACGTGATTCAGGTCAGCATCCAGTCCTCCAAGAAGGCTGCCGATGCCATCGTCAAGAAACTTGCAGAACAGGATATCGAAGCCTACGTGGTGGAAGTGGAAAATCCGGGTGAACTGGAAGGAACGTTCTACCGCGTCCGTATCGGATATTTCTCCACGATTCAAAGGGCCCAGGCATACGGTCAAGACGTTTTGGCCCAGCTGAACTTCAGCTGGTGGGTCGATAACTGCAACAACGACGAAGTCGGCAAGCCGGGTTCTGACGATGAATCTGCGGCACCTGTCCCGGCAGCACAACCTGCCGTTCAGCCCGCCGTTCAGCCCGCTGCTC
>CALATK010000121.1 GCA_937891805.1 uncultured Fibrobacter sp.
CTATACGGACATGGACGAAATGTGGGCGGACTTGGATAAATGATTTATTAGCGCGCAAGCGAACAGAACAGCTTACGGAATCAAGCCGACCTGGCCGAGATTTACGGGTACAGCACAAGCCGATTTAACGAGCAGGTCAAATACAACATCGACAGATTCGACGAGGATTTCCGATTCCAGCTTAAGAAAGACGAAGTGGGTTGTTTGATATCGGAAATTCCGACATCAAAACGGGGCGGAACTAGAAAATTACCCTACGCATTCACCGAGCAAGGCATTGACTCACCCGCTAATCGAAGCGCTGGGGAATGAGTATTCTTGACTGAGGCAAGGACCCCTTGGTGCCGAGACACGCTCCGTTCAGGGCGTGCGGCTCTGGCACGGGCAAGGAGATCCCCGCCTTGGTTCGGCTTCGCTCACCACAAGTCGCGGGGATGACATTAGGGAAGCGAGTCTGCCCTTCAAAAAAGCAACAGTTGTTTGCACTTTTTCGCACCTTCCGGTTGTATATTTCGACCTTCTAATCGAAGAAGGGCTTTGAATATGGAATTTGCACAACCAAAACGAAAGAATTTGCAAGTAAATAAAAGCATTTACTTGCATTTAATGCAAAAATATTATACATTTACAACCATGAGTACCATTGCCAAAAACTTCCGCATCGATTCCGAACTGAACAACCAGGCCAACGCCCTTCTTGAGGGACTGGGTCTTTCGATGTCTCAGGCGATCTCCATGTTCTTACGGCAGGTCGTGTTGCACCGAGGGCTCCCCTTTGACGTGAAGTACCCCGAGCGCTCCGCCGGCCTCCTTGAAGCCATCGAAGAGGCAAAGCGACTTGAAGCCGACCCAAAGACCAAGCGCTATACGGACATGGACGAAATGTGGGCGGACTTGGATAAATGATTTATTAGCGCGGAAGCGACAGGCCGCCCACAACAAAGGCGGTTTAACAGCATCGAACCCAGAACAGGGGTTGTCGCTTGACGGGAATAGGCAAATTTCGTATATTTGGCTCACCTAACGGGGATATAGCTCAGTTGGTAGAGCGACAGGTTCGCAATCTGTAGGTCATGGGTTCGACTCCCACTATCTCCACTCAAAAGGCTGGCATTTTGCCTGCCTTTTGTTTTTTGCGGCTTTGTCCGATAATCAATCTTCGCCTAGGCAAAATAGACGAAACTGGTCTTTTTCAGTTCCTTCAGGGACGTCAGCACCGCATGGTCCGGGCCGTTCAGGGCGGACACCGCCGACCCGATGCTCTGCTCCAGTTCGGCTTCACTTTGCCCGTGAAACATGGCATAGACATTATAGGGGAAACCTTCGAAAGGGGCTCGTTCGTAACAGTGGGAAACGTGAGGGTTTTCGGCCAGCAGCGCTCCCGCCCGTTCCGTGTCCGCAACGGCAAGGCACACCATGGCGTTTGCGTCAAAACCCGCCTGCTGGTGTCTGAGAACAGCCCCGAACCTGCGCATGATTTTCCGGTCCAGGTCACCCCGAATTTCGGCGACGTCTATTCCCAAATCAGAAAACGGCGTTTGGGTGTAGGGAATATCCTGGCTCAAGAGGTTGATCCGGCGACGGTCCTTTGCCTCAGGGACAAAGAGTTCGGCACTTTTGGCAACCAGCCTTTCCGTGACCCGAGCTGCCGCAACCTGGCCCGACGCAGCCTTCATCACCGTGTTTATCTTGAACATCTTGCTGGCCGAAAGAACGTGGGCGTCGTGCAGGACGGTTTCCGCCTCCAACCCCCGAACCGTTTCCTGAATTTCGGACTCCGACCGGGCGATGACGGTGAACCAAACGTTGTAGGCGTGACTGCGGACATAGTTGTGTGTGATGGCAGGAATCTTATCCACCGCCACAGCAAAACTTTCCAGTTCACTTTCACTTACCACTCCCGCGCAGAGTCTGGAGATGTAGCCCAACCTACGGGAGTCATAGACGCCACCGAGGCGACGGATGACGCCGGACTTGCGAAGGCCTTCCACGCTATCGAAAGCCTCTTCTTCTGAAACGCCGAGAATCCGCCCCAGCGCGGCGTAGGGGCGTTCCTCCAGCGGAAAACCGTCCTGGACAATTTCCAGAATTTTCCGGTCTAGAGCTTCCACGAGAATCCCCTACCCCGAATTTCGTCCTTCACGGTTTCGCCCGCCTCTACGGCAGCTCCCGCAAACAAGATGGAATTTTCGACACGAACACCTTCGGGCAGATTCACTCCATTTTGGACAACTGAACAGCCGACCTTCGAAAAGCAACTCTGCACCGTTGAATGCAGATGGTCGCCAGCCCAGCTGTTCAGCCCCAGTTCCTGCAGGCGGGCGTCGCAGGCGGCCTTCAGGCCCGCAGGGCTTCCCATGTCTATCCAGGTGGCGTCCATCTGGCTGCAGTCCACATAAATCGGGTGACCTGCCGCAAGTTCCTGTTTCCAGAATTCCCGGATGTCGAATTCGCCGTCCTTGATGCGGGCAAGGGCCGCATCGCTGTACCAGGACACTCCCGAGAAGGTGGCGGGCTTGCCCTGCTCTGAACCGAAACGGCCCGCAACTCCTGCCAGGTGTCCGTTTCCGTCGACACGGAAGGTATTTACCTGAGGGAACTCCACCGCCAAGAGCGCCACGTCGCAGCGGTCGCGGCGGGTGTTCTCCATAAATTTATTCAAGTCGAAGCGACAGTAGGCGTCGCCGTTCATCACCAGGAGCCCGCCGCGGTAACCTTCGTTGTATATGCGTTTCAGGGGGCCAGCGGTCCCGAGGATTTCCGGCTCTTCCCAGACCTTCTCGAACCCGAGACGCGCACCTTCGGCTATCACCTGTTCTGCAAGGTAGTGAGCGTTGGCGTGGAGCCGCACAGGTCCAAGTTCCCTGGCACGAATCGCCTGGATTTCCAGGATGCTCTTGTCCACCACGGGCACCAACGGCTTGGGCATGTCTTCAGTCAAGGGCCGAAGCCTCGTGCCGAGGCCAGCCGCAAGAATCAAGACGTTGAGTTTTTCCCTTTCCAAATTCTTCTCTTTCGTTTCGTTATAATAAGGGCCAAGTAAAAAACGCCCACAGGTCATACCCGAGGACGTTAAAAATAATCAAAATATCACGGGACTACTCGCCGGTGCGGTAGTTGGGGGC
>CALATK010000122.1 GCA_937891805.1 uncultured Fibrobacter sp.
CTCTCATCGAGAAGATGGACTGCGATTTCTCTTCATCGAGTGACAAGTCGAGCGATAGCAAGTCCAACGATCCCGCCGAAGTGACCGACGACTCCAGCGACAGCAAGGGCAATCCTTCTTCGGCAGGAACATCGACCAAGTCAAGCAATTCCAATTCGTCTGGAAATGGCACAAAGTCAAGCAACAGTTCTGCGAGCAAGGTCGAGTCTTCGTTTAGTAAAGGCGAGGTTCCGAAAAGTTACGCCGAAGCAAAGGTCATGCCGTCTGGAACATACGATTGCACGAAGTATAAGTGTGTTACGACAGAATACCTGAACCAGGAATTCCTTGAAACGGGTAAGTATGGCGAAATTCTCGATGAACGCGATGGTCAGGTTTATAAGACTGCTCAGATTGGCGAGCAGATATGGATGGCACAGAATTTGAACTATGCCGACAGTATTAAAACGCCTAGTTTGTTGGAACGTAATTGGTGCTATGAATACAATGAAGAAAAATGTGCGTATGGCGGTCGGCTTTACACCTGGGCCGCGGCGATTGACTCAATCGCACTTTACGACGGCGGCAATGGAGTGGACTGTGGCAGAAAAAAGACCTGCTCTCTACCTTCAAAAGTTCAGGGTTTATGTCCGATGGGGTGGCATCTGCCTGATACAACCGAATGGAATGTTTTAATTGATGAAGTTGGCGGAACAGATGATGCGGGTAAGGCTCTCAAATCTCAGACGGGATGGACTAATAATCGTAACGGTACGGACGCATACGGTTTTGCGGCGTTGCCTGTGGGCTCGAGACCAACCGATGGTTTTGTCAATGCTGGCGATTATACAGACTTTTGGAGTTCTTCCGAAATTGATGGCTATTATGTATATGGCGTGAATATGTATTATGGACGTCCGAGTGCACTCATGGTTAATCGCAGTAAGGTCATTGCAGTGAGCGTCCGTTGCCTCAAGGACTCTGAGTAATTTCCAAAAGGTTTTGCTATGAAAAATACATTCGCGAAAATGTTTACGGTCTGCGCCCTTGCGGGGATGCTCGGTTTCGCCCTTTCCGCCTGTGACGATTCTTCATCAGCCTCTAGCAACGGACAGGATGAAAGCGCGACGGTGGAGTCGTCATCTTCAACATCGGCCATTAATAAGGGTAAATCGTCTGAATCCAAAACGGGGGATGAAATTTCCTCGTCCGATGAACAAGATACTGGAGATACAAGGGAATACTCTAGTTCATCTCGAAAGACTTCCTCAAAAAGTGAAAGTTCGTCAAGTGTTGAGGTTAGTTCGTCTAGTAGTTTCCCGGTGGTCGATTGTGAAAGGGAAGGAGCAATCCTTTCAATGGCCGATGGAACAAGCTTTATTTGTAAAGATGGTTTTCTTGTCCCCTACTCAAGCTCAAGTAAAATTACATTAAGTTCCTCCAGCAACTATCCCGTTATGGACAGCGTATTCAACAGCGAGCTGAGTTATGGAGAATTCGAGGATCCAAGAGACCATCAGGTCTACAAGACAAGAACGCTTACTTTGTCTAATGGGCAGAAAATTGAAGTCTTTGCGCAGAATCTGAATTACGGGAAATTTCTAAAAGAAGGTGATGAAATCATTGAGGGGGATACAATAAAATTCTGTTACGATGATGATGAGTGGTATTGCGATAATTTTTAAGGTGGACAGTACACCTGGGCAGGTGTTATGGGTTTCCCTTATGCATGTAATGATCACAAAACTAATACGGTCGAGTGTCCTTTCATATTGGATGCCGACGACTACGGAAGGCAATATAGGGGCATTTGTCCAGAGGGGTGGCATATAACGAATAAGAGAGAATGGGCTGTAGGAATTGTTGGCGGAAGAGGTTCTTTGTCGGTCTCTAAGGCTTCTGGGGGCGTTGATGCTGCCGGACTATCTATTTTGTTGAGAAATAACTATGCATCCTGGTTCTTGCCCTCTGTTTTGGATGGAAATCTTCAAGAAAATGATACTCATGCTCAAGTGTTGAAGTTCTCTATAGAAACTGGTGAATTTGGATACGTTAGAAAGGGTGCAAAAATTACGGGAAAATATGTACCTGATTCGAAACATAGATCCATAGTAGGAGTCAGATGTACGAGAGACTATGTTTATGAAAACTAAGAGATGAATTTAGATTGCAAAATCAAAAAACGAGGATAACCTATATGAGTAAGAAAAAAGAACGAACATATAACTCCTATCGTATTGAACAGCTAGGCCCTCGTCTGATGATGGATGCGACTGTCTCCGATTGATTTTTCTGTCTGTTGCGTTAAGGACTCTGACTAACCCGCCGATAAACAATCATTCCACACCCCACACTACACACTCCACACCCGCTTCTGCGTTAGGGGGCGTCGCACCGCCATGCGGTGGCGAGACGCGCAAGCGGCTCGATGAACCGAGCGTGCTCGGCGAGCAGCACCCGACCCGGCCCCGTGCCGGGGAACGCCCAAGGAAGGAGTGTTTTTAAAAGCCTGTCCGCTTGCTTTAATACCGGAAATTGTATATATTTAGATTAGATGAATAAGGAGGTGCAGTATGTCTGATGTCGCTTTTGCCGATTTTACCGAGCAGGTGCTGTCTCTTTCCTATGAGCAGACCCTTACGCTGATGAGCAAGATGTTGGAATCGTTGAAGACCAAACGGCGCGAAGAAAATTTCGCCGAACTGGAAAAAGACGTCGCGCGCAGTTCCATGAATTCCATGTGGGAGGAATTGAAGAATGACACATGGTGAAGTCTGGCTAATCGATTTTGGCGACCCAGTTGGCAGCCTTCCGTCCAAGATTCGCCCTGCGGTCGTGATGCAAAATGATCTGCTCGGCATAAAGAATCTGAACACAGTCGTTGCGATTCCTTTTACTTCGAATCTCGAAAGAGCTGGCCACGAGCCGAACATTCTGTTCCGAAAGGAAGAAACGGGTCTCCCGAAGGATTCTGTTGCGGTTATTCACCTTATCGGTGCGGTCAACAAGTTCTGTTTTGACAGAAAGGTTTCTACTATGTCAGAACTGAACTACCGCAGGCTTGTAGACGCCGTGACGAAATTAATTGACAGCGAGAAGTAGGAAAAGCCCTATTCGTCAGATAAGTTTGGCCAATCAGAACCCCTTTTCCGCAACGACATTCTTTTGCTTCTGCTGCAAGATGATGTCGAAAGCCTTGGCGAAGAATTCCGCTTCTTCTGCCGATGCCGCGCTTTCGATAACATCGGATGTTTCCGAAAGACCGATGTGCTTGCATTCTTCGTAAAGTTCGTGCATTCTTTTCGCTTGCTGAGTCATATCATAAATATACAAACATTTTTGAAAAAAACACTTTGAATAATCATCCCACACCCCACCCTACACACTTCACACCCGCGTCTGCGTTAGGGGCCGGGGAACGCCCTTTGACGGCAGGCTCTTTTTTTGCTAAATTTGCGACCCTATTTCAGGGGATGCGCTATGATGGATTTGTCTGTATTTTTCGATGGAATGTCCAAGCCCATGCTGCGTGAGGTCCACGCTACGGCATACGGCAAGAAGGGCCTGCTGAACAACGCCTTGATTCAGTCGGAGGTGGTGTCCTTTTATTCCAGCGAAGAACGCATGCAGTCTATCCGTCAAAAATTGGAGAGCTGGCAGCGGCATTGTCTGGACCTGATTTACCTGAGCGGGAGCCGCGGACTTTCTTACAACGAGCTGCGCCTTTCTGTGCCTGCGGCCAAGAGCGCCGAGCTCCAGAAGTTTCTGATTTCCCTTTGCCAGCAGTTTTTGGTGTGGCGTTCTTCGACGCCTGCTGCCGTCGTGTATTACGGTTTTCGGAATTTCGAGGAGAACATCCGTTACGTTCCCGAACCGGTGGACCCTTCCAAGGGCACTCACGTGGGTTACAGCGTGCTTCTGGACTGGCACGTTTGCAAGGTGCTGGGGCTTGCCCAGCGGGGCGAACTGAAGGTGAACGGCAACGGGACCCTGCACCGCCGCAGCCGGCAGCTCTGCCTGGATTCCTTTACATCGGCTTCCAAGCTGTGGTCTAGCGCCGCCGAATCGGAACTGACCCTGATTTTCAGTTTCTTGACCCAGAACCGCTGGCTTTCACTGGTGGGCACGAACCTTTACCCCTCGGAAAAGGCCCTTGACTTTTTGAAGAAGAACAGTTTCCGCCTGCATCAGGACATTCTCTCCTGGTGGCTGTGCGTCCGTTTCCAAAAAGACCGCATGCTCTGCAAGAGCCTTTTCAAGAACCTCTCCACGGTTACCTCTGTGCAGGACGCCGCCCAGATTTTCTGGGTGCTGGACCCCACCTTCCGCATTCTGGACAAGAGCCGTCACCTGGGCTGGGAAAACCTGCCCCGCCCCCTGCGGGAGGCGTGGCTCCTGGGACTTGTGGACTTTACCCTCTCCGGGCAGAAGGGCGTGCACAAGGTGGAGCAGGTGGCGCTGAACGCAAGCGGCCTGGAATGGATGGAGACTTCGGTGATGCCCATGCCCGAGGCGTCCGTTTCGGTGCTCCCGAACTTTGACATCGTGGCTTCCGTAGGCACGTCGCCGAGAATCCTGTTTGTGCTTTCGACCCTCGCGGTTTCCAAGAACGACGAGACCTTCCTCTGTTTCAGCCTGGACAAGGAGACTTACCTTTCGGGGCTCCGCAGCGGTTTTCCAGAATCGGAAATCGAGCATTTCCGGAACGGCGTCAAGACTCCCGACAACGTGTCTTCGGCGCTGGACGAATGGAACGGATCCTTCTATGGAGCCCGGGTCCGTACGGTGCGCCTTTTGAAGATTGACGACGCCAAGGCGCTGAACGAACTTTCGGCTTTCCCGCAGTTCATGGAAAACGTGGAGGAGTTCATTCCGGGATACGGCTTCTTGATCAAGCCGGAGCGGGAAGAGGGCGTGTTCTCCATTCTGGAAAGTTACGGTTTTTGCCCCAATGCCTCTCGCGCTCTGGAAAACGCAGAGAAGGCTCCTACGGAAGAATGGCGCAAGGATTTCTGTATCCCGCGCTACGAGGCGGGCACGCCGGACTACGAGCTCCGCGGCGGGCAGGACGAATCGTCCATGCAGTCTTCGCTGGACGCCACCAAGTACGGAAGTCTCTACCGCAAGCTGGATACCTTTGACCTGGTGAAGGTGCTTCGCTATGCGAAGGTGACGGGAACCCTGCTGGGCGCCCAGGTAAAAGACCCCGGCAAGCGCGGCGACAAGATGAAGGAAATCACCTTCTACGTGCATTCCCTGCACCTGTCCAAGGCGCCTTTCAACGCCGAAATTCAAGAAGTGGGCAGCGAAGAAAACCATCCCTTGCTTCTCTCCTTTATCCAGGAAGTCAAGGTCATGCAGAAAAAATCCGTCTAGTTCGGATTTAGTCGAAAGAGGTTTTAGGGCAGTGTCTGGGCGTAGCCTGCGATGTCCACCATTTCGTCCAGCGTGAGCTCGTCGTAAAACGGTTCCATGCCCTCCCGGGTCTCGTCGCCGAAATTCATCTGATACCAGAATGTGGGCATGTCGTCCCGGGCCCTTTGCCCCAGGTAGGTGGGCTTTGCCTCCATCGGCGTGAAATTGATTCGCCTGCCGTCGAGATTGTGGCAGCCCCTGCAGTTCTGGTAAAAGAGTTTCTCTCCCCGTTTCAGATTTGCCCCTTTGATTTTTCCGTCTTTGTCCAGGAGCTTATAGACCAGATAGGCCATGCGCTTGTCTTCTCTGGTAAGGGTGTCTCCAGGGGAGCCGGGCTCAGGCGCATCTCCTGCAGGCGCCGGTTCTCCAAAAACCAGGCCGTAGCCTGCAAGACAGAGGGCGATTCCCAGGGTTCTAAACGAACGGCGCATGGGGAGAATATAGTAATTAGGGGGTAGGGGGTAGGATCTAGGGGTTAGGATTTAGGATCTAGGGGTTAGGATTTAGGGAGGTGTGGAATGTGCAGCTCGGGTCTTAAACGTTGTCATCCTCGCGCCTCATTACTCACAACTCACCACTCACAACTCATAACTCAATCGCCTAGCCTTGCTTGGCGGCGATAGAGGAGCGGTGCTTCGACACTTTTATAGCGACGCTGTTTCGTGAGGAGGTCTGCTTGACAGTGGACTGCGCTTTGTTAGATTGGTCTAGATTGAAGGCCTGGCAGCGGGCAGGAACGGCAGTGCCGAACACCCAAGCCTGCTCCACGATGGCCTTGCAATTTCTCGTCACATTGATCGATTGATTGGGGATTGCCCGCGTATTTTCGGCAGAAGCGAATGTTGCGGCGACCAGTGCGAAGATAACCAAAAGCTTTTTCATTTTTTTGAACTCCTTGTTCTTTTTGAATTGTTTATTTCTTATGCCCCTAATATACCTTTGCAAATACATAAAGTCAAATACATAATTTTCATCAAAATGATAGATTTTTGTTATAGGATTTAGGGGCTAGGATCTAGGGGCTAGGATCTAGGGAGGTGTAGAATGTGCGGCTCGGGTCTTAAACGTTGTCATCCTCGCTGTCATTCTGGAGCGCAGCGATAGAATCACGAGAATCTGCTAGATTGCAGTAAGCGGATCCTCACCTGCGTGAGGATGACGAATACATTCCTCATTCCTCACCACTCACCACTCAAAACTCACTACACACAACCCCTCATACCTCAAAGGGCCGCAGGCCCGACCTCGTACCTCATACCTCATACCTCTCACCACTCACCACTCATAACTCACAACTCACATCTCATAACTCACTCCCCCTCCTGTCCCTCATTTTATATATTGTTCAGCACAAATGAACACGGAAAAATTGCACATCTCCTTTGCCGCCCTCTTGCTTTTGGCGTTCGGCTTTTTCACCTTCTCTTTCGGAGGACCTATGAATCATCCCCTGTTGGAAAACGTTCTCTTGACGGGTCGCTGGCAAGTTTCGCCCCAGGCCCTTACCGCAAGCGCTCCCGGAGTCATGGTCCAGTTTGCCGCTACCACGAAGGAACTTTCCTTTGACCTGGAAGGGGAGGCCCGCTACCGTCTGGATATCGACGGCAAGACCGCCGAGTATTTCGTCATCGACGCCCGCGAAACCCACAAGGTAAAAGTCCAGGGCGAAGGCGTCCACCAGTTCCGCCTGATCAAGGTCAGCGAGTCCAATCCGGGAAAGATCAACCTCTACGGTATCGACCTCGGCAAGGGAGGCAAGTTCGGACCGAAGCCCAAGGCTTCTAACCGTCGCATCGAATTTATCGGGGATTCCTACAGTGTAGGTTACGGCAACGAGGCGAACGGCCCCGAAGACGGAACCGTTTTCGAAAAGACCAACGCCTCCAAGAGCTACGCGTTCTTGCTGGCCGACGGATACAAGGCGGACTTTCAGATTAACGCCGTGAGCGGCCGCGGCCTTGTCCGCAACTACGACGGGATTGTGCCCGACTGGCCTTTGAGCAGGCTCTACGACTACACCGTCTTTGGTGCGGCGGAACAGGGGGAATCCGAACTCTGGAATTTCGAGACCTTCCACCCCCAGGTCATCGTGATTTTTGTGGGCATCAACGATTTTCAGGGCAATCCTCCCTACGCAGATCCTGCCGCCTTCAAGGCGGCCTACGATGCCCTGCTCGCCAAGCTCCGCAAGCTGCACCCCGGTGTGAAGTTCCTGCTGGTATCTACCAAGACCTGGCCTAACGACGCCATGACTCCTGCGGTGCAACAGGTTTTCGAAGACCAGCAGGCGAAGGGCTTCAAGGACCTGGAGTACAAGTTGGTCCAGACAGAGAACACCGCGCTCCACGGTCACCCCTCCGCACACTCCCAAGAAGAGCTTGCACAGACCCTCCGTTTCACGGTTGGCCGATTGGGAGGCTTTTTGAGCAGGTAAACTCTTGTTTTCGCAATAGTTTTGTATTATTTTGAAAGCAAGTTTAACGGGATCTTTTAGATGTCTTGGTTGATGGAAAAGATATATGCCCTGTTCAGGATGAATATCCTGATTTTTGTGCTCCTTGCCGCTACGGTTATCGCCCTTACGGCTTACCACAAGGGGCTGAACGACATTGTCTTCTTGAACCTTTCCGACTACCCCTACATTATCGCCCAGACGGACTCCGCCGACGGCGGTAATTCCGCAGTCAAACTGATCCGCACGGATTCTTCCGTGGTGGTGGACTACGAACTGCGGGAAGGCTACGCTTACCCCTTTGCGGGTATCAAGATTTTGCTGGGAGATGGCCAGACCAAAGGATTGGACCTTTCCCACTACGACAGCATTTTCGTGTGGATTAAGCCCCGCGGCGAAGGAACGGTGCGCCTCTACATGCGCAGCTACGACCCGTCCATTTACCGCGAAGGCGACGAAAGTTCCCTGAAATTCAACGAACTGGAATTTTTCCCGCTAGAAGAAACCTACCCTGCGGTGTTCGTGCCCCAGGAATTCCGCGTGGCGGGCTGGTGGGTGGCCCAGAACGAAATCAACGTGCACAAGGCCCGTGTGGATCTGTCCAACGTGCCCCTTATCGAAATCCAGACGGGCACCAACGCTCCCCTGGGCTACGGCACCATGGAAATTCGCGGCCTCTGCTTCAAGGGCAAGAAGATTGCCTGGGCCGACCTGGTGACCATCATCGTCGCCATCTGGTTCGTGACCTTCTTGATCATCTTGATTATCCGCTTCTTCGACTACAGCCGTGAACGGGCTTCCAACAAGAAAAAGCGCGAGGAGCTGGAAAAGAACCTGAAGGCCCTGGAAATCGAGAAGAGCGAATACGAAAAGTCCAGCAAGGAAGACCCGCTGACGGGTTGCCTGAACCGTGCGGGCTTCAGCAGCGTGCTTATGCGTGAACACGAAGAACTGGTAAAGAACGGAAGCCCCGTTTCCTTCGTGATTCTGGACATTGACCATTTCAAGGACGTGAACGACACCTGGGGCCACAACGTTGGCGACGAGGTGTTGGTGAACCTCACCAAGCTTATCCAGGGCAAGATCCGTAACACCGACGCCCTGGTCCGCTGGGGTGGCGAAGAATTCGTGATCCTCTGCGGCGACACGCCTATCCAGAACGCCCAGTTCCTGGCCGAAAAGCTCCGTCACGCCATCGAGACGACTCAGCTTATCAAGCAGCAGGTGATTACTTGCTCCTTCGGTATCGCCGAAATGGTTGCGGGCGAAGATCCCAAGCGCCTGTTCGACCGTGCGGACAAGGCCCTGTATGCCTCCAAGCAGGCAGGCCGCAACCGTGTGACCAGCGCCACCTTCAAGAAGTCCGAATCCAGGTAGGCTAGAACAGGAACCCGCCGAAGCGGACGATCACTCCTGCAAAGACGACGCTCACCATAGTCATGAGCTTGATGAGGATGTTCAGCGAAGGACCCGCGGTATCCTTGAAGGGGTCGCCTACGGTATCGCCGACGACGGCGGACTTGTGTGTAACGGAGCCCTTGCCGCCGTAGTTCCCTTT
>CALATK010000123.1 GCA_937891805.1 uncultured Fibrobacter sp.
CTCCGCTTCTACAGTTGTAGTATTCTCACAGGAATCCTTTACCTCAATTTGTAATTTCTGCTTGCCAAACTTTGTTAAATCCGGATATACCAGAAACTTGCTGGTACACTCTGACTCATCCTGTATTTCAAGAATAAACTGCTCCGGTGTAAAAGTAACATTTTCTCCGGCATATATTCCACCTAAATCTGATGTGACATGCACACCAATCTCAATGGAAGTCAAACTTTCTGAAAAGGGATGGACGAAGAACGACAAGAACCTGACCATTCAACGCTTCAAAGGTCTTGGCGAAATGTCCCCGGAACAGCTGAACGAAACCACCATGGACCCATCCAGGCGTTTCTTGAAGCAGTGCTACGTGGAAGATGGCGTGCTGGCCGACCAGATTTTCAGCATGCTCATGGGCGAAGACGTGGAACCCCGCCGCAAGTTCATCGAAACCAACGCCTACAAGGTCCTGAAGGACCTGGACATCTAGGCCATGAACCTGAACAAGGCCGATTTCCAGACTGTGCTGGGCCAGGCGCGTGAACTGGTCCAGGACCAGCTTGCCCTGACGGAGCAGGTCATCTTGAACGTGGCCAAAAATGCCCCGGCTGGAATTTCGGACAGACTTGCCGCCCTTTTCCAGAAGAAGGGAAAGCGCATCCGCTCTACCCTGCTTTGCCTTATTGCCAACTGTGGAAAATCTCCTGTTGACGTTGACCGGGTGGCCCACGCCTGCGCGGGCATTGAACTGTTGCACAGCGCAAGCCTTGTTCACGACGACATCATCGACGACACCGAAGTCCGTCGTGGGCAAAAGACGGCTCACAAGGAATGGGGCACCCAGGTAGCCGTTCTCATTGGCGACTACGTGCTTTCCCAGTCCATGCAGAGCGTTATCGAAGAGGCGGAACGGGACATTCCCGTAATCCTCTCCCAGGCGGCAGACCAGCTGATTGCCGGAGAAATCCTGGAGCTGGACCACTGCGGCGACATGAGCCTTTCCTTTGAGACCTACAACCGGATTATCGACGGAAAGACCGCGGCCCTGATTAACGCCGCCGCCAAAATCGGAGCCATTCTTGCCGGATTCGACAAACCTATGGTGGACAAATGCGCCGAAATGGGAAGCCACTTCGGTATCGCCTTCCAGATTATCGACGACCTGCTGGACTACGGCTACGGTTCCAAGAACCTGGACAAGGCCAAGTTTACCGACCTTTCAAACGGGCTCATTACGCTCCCCCTGCTGTTCTATTTCGAAAACAGTTCCGCCGAAGAACGGCGCGAAATGGAAAACCTGATCAAGCGGGCCTCCGAAGACAACATTCCTGCGCAAATCAAGGAAAAGCTGAGCATCAAGGGCGCTTTCGACAAGGCGAAAGCCACGGCACAGAACCATCTGGAAAAGGCCCTTGAAATCGCCCAGACATTGCCCAACAGCAAATTTACCGACGAGATTGTCGCCATGTTCGCCAGCATGAGCGATAGAGGAAATTGACGCTGTCGCAGCGTCATCCTGAACGGAGCCGTCAGGCGTAGTGATATAGAATTGTTAGCAACTTGTTGCTCTACAATTCTTAAGCTCTTTGGGCTAGGATCTAGTTCAGAATTGTAAGCCTGGATCCTTCGCCTAGCGGCTCAGGATGACGACTCACCACTCACGACTCGCGACTATTTCCGTCGGATCCAGAAGCCGAGGAACAGCACCACCGACAGGATACACACGGCGATAACGGCCCAGAAAGTCATGGGCGAACCCACGGTGGCGTCGCCGTTCATGCCGAAGGGCAGTTGCACGTTCATGCCGAACAAACTGGCGAAGAACGTCGGGAGCGATATGGAAATCGTCACGATGGTCAAGTTCTTCATCAACTGGTTCAAGTTGTTGTTGATGACGCTTGCACGGGCATCCATCATGGACGTCAAGATGTTCGCGTAGATGTTGGCCTGTTGCAGGCTCTGGCCGTTTTCAATCTGGATGTCTTCCAGCAGTTCCCGTTCGGCCTCAGTCCAGTTGAGGCTGCGACCCATCTGGAGTTTCTTCAAAAGGGTGTCGTTACTGTTCAGGGCGCTCACGTAGTAGATCAAGCCCTTGTTCAGGCTGAACATGGAAAGCAGGTACTTGTTCTCCATGGAGGTGTTGAGCCGCTGTTCCAAGTCGTCGTTGATGCGATTGATGATTTTCAGGTGTTCGTTGAAGTGGTAGATGGCGTAGCTCAGGACTTTCAGCACGAAGGTGTTCAGGCTATCGATTTTCGAGAAACGCTTTTCGTCCATCACCGGGATGTCGCTATCGGTCAGGAGCAGCACCCAGTCCTTGAAGATGAAGATGCCGAAGGATTCCACCCGGAACTGGAAGTTGTCGGCGGCGGAATAGTTCTTGGGCTTCTTGAACACGATGGTGGTGAAATCGTCGTCGTATTCGATACGGGAAAGCTCGTCGGAGTCGAATGCGGAGGCGATGGTATGTTCGGTAATCTCGTATTCCTTGACCAGGACGCTGCGCTGTTCCTGGCTGAGGGAGCCCATCATCACGATGTCGGCGGCATCTTCGTTGGGTGCGACCGCCAGGCGACCGGCTTCGATTTTGTAATACTTGAGCATAGGCG
The DNA here is from genome assembly GCA_937891805.1 of uncultured Fibrobacter sp. GTDB lineage: Bacteria > Fibrobacterota > Fibrobacteria > Fibrobacterales > Fibrobacteraceae > Fibrobacter. Next base: position 2,601 of record CALATK010000123.1, read on the forward strand.
CCCCCTTTTATCGAACGGGGGTAAATATAGAAAAAGGGGCTAGAATCTAGGGGCTAGGGGTTAGGATGCTTGGCCTCAAGAGGTGTCATCCTCGCGTCCTGTGGTGAGCAATGCCGAACCAAGGCGAAGATCCGCTTGAAAATAGGGGCTAGGATCTAGGGGCTAGGGGTTGGTAAAACACATGCACTTTCAAATAAAAGAGTGTGTATTCAAAAGGTCGAACCTATAAGGGTACCTTATGAGCCGCGAAAAAGAGTGGTCATGTCTTATTGACGCCTGCATGTACATCAGAATACACTCAAAGTAATTCACAAATCTTTCAAACATCTTTATAAAGTCGCTTGTGGTTGCGAGGGAACACCGTGACCGAGCAACCTCCTGCGTAGCGAACCCATTTTTCGAGGCGAGAGGGCATACCTTAATGAGGCGTCAGTAAAACGAACTGCATGGATCCTATCGCTTCGCTCCAGGATGACGTCCGGAGGGTAGCGACGAACAAAGTGAAGTTGCGACCGACGGTCTTTTTTGCAGGCGACTGTGCCCTTGAGACTCGGATTATTTAGGGGGGTATTAGGGGCTATGCCCCTAGGCGAGGGGGTAGCGGAAACGGCAAGGAGATCCCCGTGATTCTATCGCCCTATCGCTACGCTCCAGGGTTCCAGAATGACAGCGGGGATGACAAGATGACGGCGGGGTTGACGAGTCGTTGCAGCGAGGGGGAGGCTTCCCCCTTTCAAAATAAAAGTTATTTCAAGAATGCGAAGAACACGGCGCCGATGACCAGCACGAAGGCTACGATGTGGTTCCACTGGAGGGTTTCGGTGCGGAACAGGGTGACAGCCAGGGTGGTGAACACCGTGATGGAAATGGCCTCCTGGATGATTTTCAGTTGCATGAGGCTGAAGGGCCCGCCATTGATGCGGCTCCCGATGTTGTTGGCGGGAATCATGAAGGAGTATTCGATGAGGGCGATGCCCCAGCTGGCGAGAATCACGAGAATCAGCGGCCAGTCGGTGCTGATGTGCATCTCCTTCAGCTTGAGGTTGCCGTACCAGGCGAGGGTCATGAAGAAGTTGCTGATGATGAGGAAGACGATGGTGATGATTCCGGCTTTCATGAGTTTAGGGGCTAGGGGTTAGGATTTAGGGGTTAGGGGTTGGTGCGTAGGCGGTATGGTTTTCCGGTGCTCATCTGGTAGGCGAGGCGGGCGCGGACCTGCTCCAGGTAGGCGATGTACTTTTCGCTTTGGTAGTCACGGTAGGTCCAGTCGAAATGGTGGAAGTGCCCGTCCTGAAAGTACAGGGTGGGCTCCACGAAAATCCCGCGACTGATATAAACCCGCTGCCGCTGGTCCTTGGTGGTGGCCAAGAAGAACTGACCCAGGGTCATGTAGCCCGGGTCCAGGTTCATGGGCCGCAGCCCAGGCGTTCCCGCGCGTTCAGCAATTTCAAGTTCCAGGTCGTTGGTCCAGAGTTTGATGTCCACGATTTCGGTGCGATCCACCAGGGGCTCGTAGCTGAAGAAGGCCCGCACGGGGGCGTCACCGATTTCTTCTTTGTAGTAGTTGGTGAAGGTAAAGGGGAAGGGTTCCAGGTTCAGGTCCTCTTCGCCAAAACGCTCGCGGAGGGTGCTGCGGACGGACTCTACCGAGGCGGCGTCCTTTGCTAGGATCCCAACGATGATTTTGACTTTGGCCGGTTCTTTTACAGCGCCCATGGTGACCCAAATATAATTTTTCTACATATTCCCCTATGATTTCGCTTTTGCACAGAGCCCTGTTTTGTATGGTTGCGGTTGCGGCCATCGTCTATGCAGATACCCCCCGTGTGGTGCCGACCATCGTGGATTCCATTCCTCACGAGCAGAACCACTTTACCCAGGGGCTGTTTTTTGACGGCAAGGACCTGATAGAATCCACCGGGCATTACGGCGAGTCTGGCATTTACCGCCGTACCCTGGACGGCAAGATCCTGGATTCCCTGCGGCTTGCGGAACGTTATTTCGGCGAAGGTTCCGTGGCCGTAGGCGACGACATCTTTTACCTGACCTGGAAATCTAGGAAGGCGTTTATCGTGAACAGGAAGCCCTTCGCTATGAAGGGCGAGTTCCGCATACCTACGGAAGGCTGGGGGCTTACCTACTGGCGCGACGCCCTCTTGATGAGCAACGGTTCCAGCGAACTCTTGCAGATAGGGCTGGGCGGCTTTAGCGTGGTGGGGGCGATCCCCGTGCGCGATAACGGGCGCGAAGTGCCGCAACTGAACGAACTGGAAGTGGTCCGTGACACCCTTTACGCCAACATCTGGACCACGGGCCTGATTGCCGTAGTCGAACTGCCCAGCGGTCGCATGCTGAAATACCTGGACTTTACCGAAAAGGCGATGGAAATCAACCGACGCTTCCCCAAGGCGGACGTGCTGAACGGAATCGCTTACGACGGCAAGGATTTCTGGATTACGGGCAAGAACTGGCCCTGGATTTACAAGGTGCGCTTTTAATTTATATTTGGCGTGGATTGGAGTGTAAAAGGAGTACTATGAAAAAGTTGTTTGCTTTTCTTGCGTTGGTTGCTGGGTGCTGCCTGGTGGCCTGCGATAGTGATTCGGGAACCTCTGCCAATGAAAGCGGTGAAGGTGGGAATGTCTCTGGTGGCGGTTCCTGTTCCGTAGAGCCAAAGGCCTGCCCTGAAAGCCTTGTGGAAGGGACCATTTGCGATTCCCGCGACGGTACCGTCTACAAGGTGACAAAGATTGGCGACATGACTTGGCTTGCCGAAAACCTGAGGTATTACGACTGCAATATGGACAAGACCTGGTGTTACGACAACAAACAGGAAAACTGTGAGAAGTACGGTCGCCTCTATAGTTGGACGGCCGCCATGGGGCTGGACAAGTCTTTCCAGAAAAAGTTTGCTGATTTGAAGGGTCCTACTCAGGGAGCTTGCCCGGAAGGATTCCATATTCCCAACTACGATGAATGGAATTTGCTGGATTCCCTGGTGGAGGCGGAATACCATTATGTGTCGCCGTCGCTTAGGAGCAAGACCGGTTGGACGGAACGGGATTACCCTGCCACCGATACCACCGGGTTCGGGGCGCTGCCCGCTGGGAAACGCTGGTTGTCGAAATTTGATGACTTGGGCGAAAAAACCATCTTCTGGACGGCGGACGAGGACCATACGGAGTTCAGTGGCGACGGGGGAAATGCCATGCTGTATTCCCTGGATGCCAGGTTCCATTTTTCGGGTGGCGGCAGCTATATGAAAAATGACGCCGTGTCTGTGCGTTGCGTGAAATAGCTCTTGACAAGAATTGTGGCGTTTTGTATATTCTTAGCCATGAAAAAGACCTTGAACCTGCTACTTCTATTGCGACTTGCTTGTGGAGCGAGGTTTTAGGCCGTTTTCAAGGATTTTGAACAGAATTAACCTAAATGAGCCCGCTCCAATATGGCAGCGGGTTTCTCTTTTTTGGGTCAATTTCTATCTTTGAAACCGAAAAATGAATCTTGCGGCCATGTTGCGTGGGCGAGGAGATAAGATGAGTGAAATGAATGCTGCCGAAATGGCAAAGAGACAACCGTTCTTTTATGATGTCACGCTGCGTGACGGAAACCAGGCGCTGCCCAAGCCCTGGAACAACGCCCAGAAAAAGGACGTGTACCTGCAGCTTTTGAAACTGGGCGTGCAGGGCGCCGAGGTGGGGTTCCCCGCCTCTAGCGAGATGGATTTTGAGTCCTGCAAGGAACTGGCCCAGCTCACCGCCAAGATGGCGGAAGAAGGGGACGAGGTTGCCCAGAAGGTGGTGGTCTCCGGTCTTGCCCGCTGCGTGGAAAGCGATATCCAGCGTTGCTGGGAGGCGGTGCAGTACGCCCCTCACCCCCGTATCCACACCTTCCTCGCCACCAGCAAGCTCTCCATGGAACATGTGCTGCACATGACTCCGGAACAGGTGAAGGAAAAGGCCGTCAAGTGCGTGAAGCTGGCCAAGTCCCTGGTAGGGGACAAGGGCGACGTGGAGTTCAGCGCCGAACACTTCGGGGACTGCCTGGACAACATGGATTTTGTGATTGACGTGCTGAAGGCCGTGGTGGAGGCGGGAGCCACCACCATAAACCTGCCCAATACGGTGGAGCGGTATAGACCCTTCTTGTACGTGAACCAGATTAAGCAGGTTTATGAAGCCTTGCCCAAGGACATTGCCATCTCGGTCCATTGCCACAACGACTTGGGCATGGCTACGGCCGCTACGGTGGAGAGCTTCTTTGTGGGCGCCACCCAGCTGGAAGTGGCCCTGAACGGCCTGGGCGAACGCTGCGGCAACACCAATTTTTACGAGGTGGCCGTGGCGCTCCACAACTCCGGCGTGAATACCGGCCTGCACCTGGAACGCATCTACGAGACGGCTATCCTGATTTCCCAGTGGTCCGGCGTGAGCATTTACAGCCGTGCCCCGCTGATCGGTGCCGAGGCCATTGTGCATCGTAGCGGTATCCACCAGGATGGTGCCTCCAAGACCAAGGACATGAAGAAGGGCGCCTACCGCCCCATCGACTACTCCATCATTGGTCGCCACCAGAACGATTCCATCTCCTTCACTAGTCAGAGCGGCCGCACCGCGGTTTACGAGATTATCACCAAGTTCGGCTACAGGCTCTCCCTGGCCGAGGCGGCAGAACTGCAGCCCGTGCTCAAGGAACTGAGCGAAAAAGAAGGGGAACTCAGCGCCGAGCGGGTGCTGGACGTGTTCCGTGAAGAACGCGTGAACGTGAACGCCCGCTTGGTGTTCAACAACGTGGAAGTGATTCCCGACGAGAACCGCTTTATATTCCATTTCAAGAAGGACGGCGAGGCCATTCGCCGGTCCGTGACCGCCGAAGGCCCCATCGAGGCCGGGCTTATCTTGATGCGTGAAATTAACATGCCGGTGGAACTGGTGAAGTACCGCCAGGTGGTGGTTCCCGAAAAGGACAAGTTGTGGGCAGGACGGGGCCTGAGCCGGATTCTCTTGCGTGCTAACGGCAAGGAAGAAGAGGGCCGTGGCGTCTCCAGCGATACCCTGAAGGCCAACATGCGGGCCCTGTTCAGCGGAGTGAACCTTTTGTACAAGTAGGCTGTTATGTGGAAAGCTTTGTCCGACGTGGCTCGACCCTTCAAGATCAAGCGGGAACGCCTTGAAAAGTTCGTGGACGATTCCAAGGAATCGGTGAACAAGCTCTGGAAATCGGAGCGGGTCCAGTCCGTGGTCCGTTCCACCGAAAAGCTCAAGGACGAGGGCATGAAAAAGCTCTCCGAAAAGGGTGTCCGCAGCGAAGGGATTCGTGCCAAGTTGAACGGCTTCCGCGAAAAGATCAAGGGCCTGTCGCCTTTCCAGAAGCTGATGCTCTTGACCATCGCCGTGTGCCTGCCTGCCGGTATCATCATCGCCGTCTTTGTGGCGGGCCTTATCAAGAGCCGTCAAAAATGAAACAGAAGGACCTGACCCCCACGCCCTTCTTTGCCGAACTGGAGCGTGCGAAGTCCGAAGTTCAGAAAGATGCCGCCGCAGGCGGCCTAGCCTTTATCGACATGACGGTGAGTAGCCCCTTGCGTGTGGGGCTCCCTTTTGATGTGACGCCTGCGGTAGATGCCGTGAAGCAGGAGTTCAACCTGTGGGACGTGAATCCGGCGGGAACGCTCAAGGCCCGAGAGGCTGTTGCGGAGTATTACCGCAGCCGCGGCGGGAATTTCACGCCCGGGCAGGTTATTTTGACGGCAAGCACCAGCGAAGCCTACTCCATACTGTTCAAGGCCTTCTGCAATCCCGGCGACGCTATATTGACGCCGGTCCCGGGCTACCCCCTGCTGGATACCTTGGCGGAGCTGGAAAACCTGGAGTGCTATCCGTATTTCTTGAAACTGAAGCGGGAGAAGAGGAAATCCATAGACCCTATCGGGACAAAGTCCCTCCAGGGTGACAAGAGGGATTGCTTCCGTTTTGTGCTGGACACCGACAGCTTGCTCAGCGCTCCGGCCAATGCGAAAATCTTGCTGCTGGTCTGCCCCCACAACCCTACGGGGCATTCCGTGTCCCGCACCGAATGGAACGAGGTGGTTCGCTTTTGCGAAGAGCGGAACCTGGTACTGGTGGTGGACGAAGTTTTCGGGGACTATAGATTTTCTGAGGAAGTGCGGCGGTCATGGGAGTATGTTTCTTGTCATCCTGAGGAGCATTGCGACGAAGGCTCCAGGCCAGAGTCCGAGGACCCTATCGCATCTGCGATGCTCCAGGGTGACGAAGGTAGTGGCCCCCGCTGCCCTATCGTCTGGCTCAACGGCCTCAGCAAGATTTGCGGAAGCCCCCAGGTTAAACTCGGCTGGATGGCGGTCTATGCTCCCGAAGCCATGCGGGAATCTATTCACGAGACTCTGGAATATGTGGCGGATGCCTACCTGAGCGTTTCTGCACCGGCACAGGCGTTGGCGGCCCCCATGCTGAAACAGTCTGCTGCCTACGGGGCTCAAATCAGCGAACGCCTGCGACAAAACCTTGCGGCCTTGCGGGAAAAGTTCCCCTCCAAATACTGTCCTGAAATTCTTGGCGGCTGGTATGCGGTTATCCGCCTGGGTGGCGACGACGAAGAACTCACCCTTCGCCTGCTCAAGGAAAAGCACGTGCTGGTGCAGCCGGGATTCTTTTTCGATTTTGACGAAGACGGCTGGATTGTGATTAGCCTGCTGCAGGAACCGTCCGTTTTTGCGGAAGGACTCAAGCGGATTTGTTCCTAGAATAGGCCGATTTTTTATATTGTCCCGAAAGAGAGATTTAGGTATATCGTGGCGAACAAGAAAGTTTTACTAATCAACTGGCGCGACATCAAGAACCCGGAAGCGGGCGGTGCGGAACTTTACTTCCACGAACTTTTCAAGCGCATTAACGGCAACGGCTACGACATAACGGTGCTGGCCCACAAGGTGCCGGGGCTCCCCGACGAAGAAGTGGTAGACGGCATGCGTACCGTTCGAATCGGCAGCAAGTTCCTGTTCAACTATTCCGCATTCTTTTACGCCCGCAAGCACCAGAAGGAATACGACCTGATTGTAGAGGACCTGAACAAGATTCCCTTTTTCACGCCGCTCTGCACCAAGACAAAACGCCTCCACATGGTCATGCACTTTTTCCGCAAGTCCATTTTCCGCGAGGCCTTTTTCCCGATTGCTCTCTACGTGTACCTGATGGAACGTTCCGTCGCCCTTTTCTACAAGAACGAACCTTTTCTTGCCATTTCGGATAGCACCGCCGACGAGATTCGCGACATGGGAATCAAGGCCAGGGACATTGCCGTAGTGGAACCAGGTATAGACACGGAATATTTCAAGCCCACGCAACCTAAGGCCGAACCGCCCGTGATTTCTTACGTGGGGCGTCTCATGAAATACAAGAATGCCCAGTTTATCATCAACGCCATGCCCCGCCTGAAACAGCTGGTTCCGGGCATTGTGCTGGAAGTGGCTGGCGGCGGAGATTACCGCGGGGAGCTGGAAAAGTTGGTGAAAGACCTGGGTGCCGCCGATGCCGTAAAATTCCTGGGCCGGGTCTCCGAAGACGAAAAGCGTGATTTGCTCAGCCGTTCCAGCCTGTTCATCAATCCCTCTTTCAAGGAAGGCTGGGGAATCAACAACATCGAGGCCAACCTGTGCGGCACCATTTCGGTGTCCAACAATGTGGCGGGTCTCAAGGACTCCGTAATTGACGGCGTGACGGGTATCCTGTACGAAAATGACGACCCGGAAGGGTTCTGCCAGAAGGTGGCGGCGGTTATTCGGGACAAGGATCGCCTTGCCACGCTGGAAAAGAACGCCAAGGTGCGTGCCCTTTCCATGAGCTGGGACGCCATGGCAGAGAAAATGCGTAACGTTCTAGATAAGGTGATGGGGTAGTTATGGCAAGACATGGCGTTCCCACTCCGGGGCAGGCAATTATCGAGGGCATGGAATGGCTCAAGATGGACAAGGCGGAATTTGCCCGCCGGCTTGGCATTTCGGAAGAGCTGCTGGAAAAATTGATTGCGGGGGAGGCGCCCATTACGGCAGAACTGGCTTCTTCTCTGGAGTCGGTGACCGGGAGCCCCGCCGCCTACTGGAAAATGCTGGAACGTAAAGCCGATAAAGGAAAAAACGTCATTCTGAGTTCCCCGTAGGGGAACGAAGAATCCAGTCCGCAATCTTGTAAAATAACGATTCAGGTCTGGATCCTTCACGGCTTCGCCGTTCAGGATGACACAAACACAAAGACTTTAATAGGTAACTATGACTCTCGAAGATGCCATTTCTTACATCAACGACAAGGCCAAGGGACAGGCGGAACAGTTCGACGTGCTTGCCTCCAGGTCCCATTCCGAAGGCCTTTCCCTTTTTCAGGGGCAGGTCCAGAATACGGAAATTTCCGATTCCGTAGGTGTGGGAATCCGCGTCATCAAGAATGGCCGTCCGGGTTACGCCCATACGGAGCGCCTTACGGCAGACGCCCTGGAGCAGACACTGAAAGATGCCCTTTGCCATACCCAATGGACCGATGAAATCAACGTGGACTTGCCTGAACCGGGTGCCTTGCCGCAGCCAGACGAGGACTACAATCCGGCCCTGGAAAAAATCGGCCTGTCCGAAATGAAGGATGTCTGCATCGATTTGGAAAAGGCGACCTTCGCCAAGTCCAAGGAAATCGAAAACATCCCTTACTTAGGGGCGGACCTTTCCAACAGTGAAGACTACGTGGCAAACAGCAAGGGCGTTTTCTACAGGACCCGCTCCAATTCCGTTTCTGTCGGGGTAGGGGCGGTTGCAAGTCGCGACAACGTCAAGAAGTTGGGGAGTTTCACCAAGTCCACCCGCAACTGGAACGAAATCGACGTAGACGGAATCGCCACCCGTGCGGCGGGATACTCTACGGAACTGTTCGGCGCAAAGAAGATCGAGGGCGGCAAGATTCCCGTGGTCCTGTCGGAGCGGATTTCGGGCCGGTTCATGCGGATGTACAGTCAGCCCTACCTGGCGGATTCCATGCAGAAAGGCCTTTCCAGGCTTTCGGGCAAGGAAGGCTCGAAGATTGCGTCGGATTGCCTCTCCCTGTGGAGCGTGGGTTCCGGAGACCTGTTCAGCCATCATTTCCCCTACGATTCCGAAGGCGTGCCTACCCAGCTGGTGAAGGTCATCGACAGAGGCGTTTTTGGCCAGGGCCTCTACAACCTGGAAACCGCCGCCAAGGCGGGCTGCAAGTCCACCGGAAACGGCGTTCGCGACTTGGGCACCAAGATGTCCACGTCTTTCTACAACATGTATGTTCCCTGTGGCGAAAAATCTACGGAAGAATTGCTGAAACTTTTCCCCAGCTGCCTGCTGGTGGCTCGGCTGGAAGGAAATTCCGGCTGCAATTCGGTGAGCGGGGAACTGAGCATTGGCGCCCACGGTTTCTGGTGCGAAAACGGCCAGATTGTCCACCCCGTAGATAGCGTGACCCTGAGCGGGAACTATTTCGACATCATCCAAGAAGTGGTGGCCTGCGGAAACGCCTACTACGACGACTTTTCCAGCACCAAGGTCCCAGCGCTGGCCGTGCAGTCCCTGTCGGTAAGCTGCTAGACCGACCCTCTTTACACCCGTAAACACTTTTTCCCTGCCAAAACTTGTTCCCGGGGCCTGAAAAAGTGTATCTTGTTTAAGTAACCGATTCGCGGCCCTGTGCCGCAAAGGATAAAACATGATTGACGTAAAGGGAAAATGGTGCCTGATTACCGGCGGTTGCCGCGGGGTCGGTCGCCTGACCGCCATCGAGATGGCGAAATTGGGTGCAAATATCATCTTGCAGGGTCGCGACAAGGCCCATGCTGAACCGGTGCTGGCCGAAATCAAGAAGCTCGGCGTGGAAGGCCGTGCCGTGGGCTGCAACCTGGAAAACGAGGCCGAAATCGATGCCGCCCTTGCTGAAATCGACAGCTGGGGTGTGCAGGTGGACCTGGTGTTCAACAACGCGGGTCTCATGAGCCACTACTTTACCGACTACCTCACCAACACCATGGACGATTTCCACCATGCCATGGCGGTGAACTTCTTTGCGCCCATCAAGATTGCCTATCACTTTTTGCCGGGCATGATCAAGCGTGGTTTTGGCCGCATGCAGCTTACCACCAGCGGTATCGCCAACGAGCCGGAACTGATGGGTTACGCCTGTGCCAAGGCTGCCCTCACCAAGTTCGTGAAGGATTTCGCCTGCAAGCTGAACGGCACCGATGTGATGATGAACGTGATGGACCCGGGTTGGCTCCGCACGGACCTGGGCGGCCCCAACGCCCCCAACGCTCCAGAAAGCGTGATTCCCGGCTCCATGGTCTCCGTGATGCTGGACGACAAGAAGAGCGGTCGCTGGTTCAGCGCCCAGGAATTTACGGGCATGACCCTGGCCGACGCCGTCGAAAAAGGCAAGACCGTCGAAGCATAAGTTTCTTCTACAGATTCTCCTTGAAGAAAGAAGGCTTCCCGATACAGGGAAGCCTTTTCTCTTATAATGTCATTCCCGGCTTGACCGGGCGGACAGCACTTAAAGCTTTGCTTTTAGTGCGCATGGCCACCATGGTGGGAATCGCCTTTTAAGCCAAAGCCTTAATCCGTGAGCCACAAGCGGCTCGTCTTAACGAGCCGTGGTGGCGAGAGCTTTGGCTTGCCGGAGATGCGGTTCCTGCATTAAGCCAAAGCGGCAATGATAGCATCGCCCATGCCAGTCGTGCCGACCTTGGTGCAGCCTTCCTGGTAGATGTCGCCAGTGCGGTAACCCTGGGCAATCACCTTTTCGCAAGCAGCTTCGATAGCCTTGGCCGCTTCTTCTTCCTTGAAGGTGTAGCGGAGCATCAAAGCCACGGAGAGGATCTGGGCCAGCGGGTTTGCGATACCCTTGCCTGCGATGTCCGGAGCGGAACCACCTGCCGGTTCGTAGAGACCGAAGGAACCTTCGGCGATAGAAGCGGACGGGAGGAGGCCCATGGAACCGGTGAGCATGGCGCATTCGTCGGTGAGGATGTCGCCGAAGAGGTTCGGGCAGAGGAGCACGTCGAATTCGCGCGGGCGCTTCAGGAGCTGCATGGCTGCGTTGTCCACATAAAGGTGTTCGAGAGTCAGTTCCGGGTAGTCCTTGATGACTTCGTTCACGACTTCGCGCCAGAGCACGCTGGTGGTAAGCACGTTGGCCTTGTCGATGGAGGCTACCTTCTTGTTACGGAGCATGGCGGCGTCAAAGGCGAAGCGGGCAATGCGTTCGACTTCGTAGCGGCTGTACTTCATGGTGTCAAAGCCGATTTCTTCCTTGGAGCCCGGAACGCCTTCGCGGCCCTTCGGCTGGCCAAAGTAAACGTCACCCGTCAGTTCGCGGACGGTGAGGATGTTGAAGCCGTCGCCAACGATGTCGGCACGGAGCGGGCAAGCGCCTGCGAGTTCCTTATAGACGCGGGCCGGGCGGAGGTTGCAGAAAAGCTTGAAGTGCTTACGGAGCGGGAGCAGTGCGCCGCGTTCCGGCTGCAGGTTCGGGGGGAGGTGTTCCCACTTCGGGCCGCCCACAGAACCGAAAAGAATACAGTCAGAAGCTTCGCCCAGCTTGAGGGTGCTTTCCGGAAGCGGAGAACCGCTTTCGTCGTAGGCGGCACCACCGACGTTTGCCCATTCGGCGTTTACGTCGAAGCCGAACTTCTTGGAAACCACGTCCAGCACGCGGACTGCTTCTTTCATGACTTCGGGGCCGATACCGTCGCCCGGAAGCACTGCAATCTTGTAATTCTTGCTCATTGTTAATCCTTGTTGAATTTGAACGCGGGTAAATGTAGCAAAATATCCCCAAAGGGGAAAGCCTTCCGCACCACCTAAAGGTGGCCATATACACTAAGTGCTAAAGCGCTAAGTGTCCAAAGGTCGCTCCAGCCTTGCCACTCTGTCACCCTGGATTCTATCGCTACGCTCCAGAATGACAGCTGCGATAGGGTCCAGGGCAAGTCTTCCGCTACCCCTTCTCCTAGGGACTCAGCCCCTACCCCCTCGAATTAATCTTTCGGGTTAACGACACATATAATAAAAAAAGAGAACCGTCAAACAGTTCTCTTTTAATATTCAGATTTTTTTTGATTTTACCACAACAGCGCGAACACCATACCGGGGCGGAAGTACTTACCGGCGGTGTACTTGAGGGCCGTGCTGTGGAGCAGCATGAACAGCGCGCTCGCTTCAACCTTGTTGGCTTTCGCGATGCTGCCGAATGCCTTGGTGAAGGCGGGCAGGTTGCGGGGGAGCTTCGGGCTGATGCGGCTGTCGGCAAGGAGGGCGCCCTTCTTCAGGAGGCCTTTGTGCAGGGTGTCGGCGGCGGAGGCGCTAAGGCCGAATGCCTTCACCAGAGCTTCCGGGTGCAGGCGGCAAGAACCGTTGAATCCTTCCGGTGCGGCGAACGGGATGCGGGCTTCTTCGTAGAGGTTGCGGATCATGGAATCGCCCATGTCGGCTGCCTGCTTTTCGAGTCCGTGGTGCATCATGGCGCACATGATGCTGTACTGGATGCCGATCCACACGTCGTGAGCTTGGAAGTTGAATTCGTCGAGCGGAGAGCCGTCCTTGCGCACAAGGTTTGCGGCACCGATGAGCGGGCTATTGGCCTTGTAGTTCGTGTTGAAAACGCGCAACAGGTTGGCCTTGGCCTTCTTCTCGTCGCTGATGGGCTTGAGACCCAGCAGACGGAGGTACGTGTCGGCGAGCATCGTGTCGGCGAATACGTCATCGCAGTCGTTGGCAATCTTTGCGTTCCAGCTGGCGGTGAATGCGTCCTTGCACTGGGCGGTGAGCCATGCCTTCTTGAGACCGCGGAGTTCGTTCTTCGAAAGTTCCACGTCGTTCGGGATTTCGCCGGAGTTGAGCCATTCATTGATGGTCTTGAGGGCGGCCTTCACGTTGTTTCCGTCAATCACGAGGGTGTCCTTGATGGCGTCGGCCAGCTGCGGGAGCTTGCTTGCCACGACGTCCTTCGCTTCCATCGGGGTCACGAAGAAGTGGTAGTAGCCTTCGGCTTCGTCCCACAATGCTTCATCGAATTCCTTATTGGCGGCGTCGGCCTTGGCGTTCCAGGTGTCGGCCTGAACCTTGTCGCCGAGGATTTCGGCAATCTTGGCGGCGGCGCGGAGGCCTGCAATCCAGAGGCTACCGCAGTACACGGAAATGCCGTGGCTGGAGAGGTTGTCGAACGTGTCGTCGGTACCGTGGGTGAGCGGGAAGTTTTCGCCCTCGTTCACCATTTTTTCAAGGTACTGCATGGCGGCGTAAACGGCTTCCTTGCAATCCTGCAAGTTCTGCTTGTCCTGCGTCTTCACGTAGTGACGGAGCACCATCAGCACGTACTTCGGAGCGAGATCCTTCCATTCCTTCACGTTGTGCCAGTCATAGGCATCGGGTTCGGCATCGAAGGGGCTTCCCAGGTCGTGAATCACGGCACCACGCACGGCGCGGGGGCCTTCCAGTTTCGGGTCGGGGAGGTCGGCGTAGGGGAGGTTCACATATTCGTGGTGGCGGCGACGGTTGTTGTTCACGGCGAGAATCGCGTCACCGAAGCGCTTCATCACTACGCCGTCGAGGCGCGGCATCAGGGCCATCAGGCTGAAGCTTCCGTAGAAGTAAACGTCCAGGGAGTTGAAGAACGGATAGTCTGCGCATTCGCGAACCAAGAAACGGTCGTCCTTGTCCCACACGGTGGCTTCGGCGAGGAAGCTGAGGGTGTTGATGGCGAGACTCTTGAATTCGGCCTGCTTGGCGGCGGTCTTGTAGAGCTTGGCCACGGCCTTCTTCGGCACGAGTGCTTCGAATGCCTTGAGGCGAGCGTCAAAGTTCTTGTCGGCGGCGAGGGCTTCTTCGAGAATGGCGCCCACACGGCCATAAGCTTCGGGGAAGAACGCGGTGTACTTCTTGGCAGAGGTAAGCTTGTTCAGCTTGATTTCGGGGAAATCCAGCACCAGGTTGAACTGGAAGCTGACCTTCTGCTTCGGCTTCAAAACGGCAGTCACGGCGACGGCGCCTGCAATCGTTTCACGACCGCTGTAAACGTTCTTGACCCAAGAGCCTGCAACGCGACCGCTTTGGAGAGCGCCCTTCAGCACAGAGGCTGCATCGTCCTGGTAGAACATGGGCTTCACGGAAACGTTCAGGTTGTCCTTCTTGTTCCAGGCGACGGACACGCCCATGCAGCCGTTGAAGTCGCTTTCGGCGAGAGCTTTTTCGTTGTAAAATTCGATACCGCGCACAGAGCGGCCATCCTTGAGTTCCTTGTCGAACTGCACCCCCTTCGGGAAACGAGCGGACGGCACCAGCACAAAGCTAGAGTCCTGAACGCCCTGGCGGTCCTTCTTGGCCATGTAGCCCGTGATGCTGTCCTGAATCTGGACAATCGTCACTTCGCGGGTTTCCTTGGTGTTATTTTCGAGAGTGAACACGGTGGCGTTCACGGGGAGGCTGGAGAGGCGTTCGTCACCCGGCGTCACGTAGCTGGACTGGGTCTTGGTGATAGCGACACCCTTGCCTTCGTAAATAGTTTCGCTCACCGGATAGAGAGCGGTGTACTTCATCTTGGCGGCGTCATAACCCGGCTGGCCGAGGAATTCGGAGTCGTTTGCCCAGGCGGCGGTGAGGGCGCCTTCGCGGGCTGCCTTTTCACCAATCATGCCATCGAAGAAATCAATGAGAACGGCGCGGTTGATGGCGGCGGTGTCCTTGCCTGCAGCGATCAAAGCCTGGGTGCGGTCGCTGAACTGGATGTGCCAGCGTTCAAAGGCGGCCTTGTTCGTTGCCAAAAGAGTCTTGTCGGCAAGTACCTTGTTGAGCTTGGCTTCTGCCTTCTTCTGGTCCTTCATGTCGGCATCGCCGAAAACGCGCGCGCCGTTTGCATCGAGGAGCGGGAAGTTGTTGTTGTAGATGCCGAATGCGGCGAAGTTGCCAATTACAAGGGAAGCCTTTGCGTTTAAGACCGCTTCCTTGAAGAAGAAGTTGTTGAAGCGGAGGTCAGAGGGCTTTTCGGTGCGGACCTGCACGCCAGGCATCACGTTCATCACGGGAGTGGTGCCCGCAGGCGTTGCGGTGAATGTCGAGCCGATACCGCCGACAGCAATACCCGTGGTAGAAGGGGTTGTAGAAAGCGGGGTGTACCAGGGCTGGATAAATTCCACGGCGAGGCCCGGGGTCATCAGCTTCTGGACGGAACCGGCCTGTTTTGCGCCGGCGAGGTAATCTTTGATGCTCATACTATATATATCCGTGATGAGGGTTTGTTATTACGAGATGAAAAAGTAAAAAATCTAGGGGGTGTCGAATAGAATAAACCTGTAAAAAGTGTTTACAAGCGGAACAGCCTGATTCGCCTCACCCGCGGGTAAGGCTCCACTTCAGATAACCCGCCATCTGTAGCGGGTGGCAGAAGGTGCCGTCCGCCATTTTCTTTTGCAGTTCCTGGTCGGAAAGTTCCAGAGATTCGATTTCTTCGGTGCTGTCAAAGTGGGTGTTTCCGCCCTTGACCACACCGTCGATGAATACCACGTGAAATACGCCGCGATGCCTGTCCGGGTTCACCGGGAAAGTGCCGATATATAGTTCGGAGTTGGAATTTCGGATTTCGGAATTAGTCTTGGAAGGGCTATTTTCTTTTTTTATATCACTCCGAATTCCGAATTCTGAATTCCGAATTAACGTGTACCCGCATTCTTCCTGCAGTTCCCGGAGGGCGGCCTGCTCCGGCGTTTCGCCCTTGTCGATGATTCCTGCAGGGAACTCCAGGGCGATTTTTCCGGTGCCGTGGCGGTATTGTTCCGTCATGACCCACTTGCCCTGGGCGGTACGGGCAAGAATCAGCACCCAGTCTGGCTGCCAAAGCGTGTAAAAATCGTCAATGACCTTTCCGTTCGGCAGTTCGCAGGTCTCCTTGGCCACTTTCAGCCAAGGAGCGTCTACCAGGTATTCCGTCTTGAGCAGTTTCCAGGGATTCATTTGGAAACGCCCTCTAGAATTTCACGTTTTCCGGACCCTTGATGGGGTGGCTCGCCTGGTACTTTTCTTCCTTGACCGGGTCCCACACGTCGGGGTCGAAACCTTCCATCTGGGTGAGGGTCTTGCCCCTCGTGCACAGCAAAGCCCCAAGAATAACTGCGTTTTCAATGGCCAGCACCAAGGCGGTCTTGTAGTCGAGGCCAAAACCCAGAGGAGCGCCCTTTAGGTTTTCGGGGCTGACCCACAAGATGTAATGGCAGGTGATAAAGGTCATGAACATGCAGGGCACGAGGGCAATCCAGAAGTTCTTCTTCTTGCTCCGCAGGTAAACTACCGCCACGCACAGGCTGCACACCGCCATGAGCTGGTTGCTCCAGCTGAAGTAGTTCCACAGGATGTTGAAGCCTTCTTTGTCCATGTTGCTCCAGAAGATGATGATAGCACAAATGGCAAACATAGGAACGGTCAAAAGCAGACGATTCTTGGCGGATTTCTGGTCGATACCCGTAAGTTCGGAGATGGTGAGGCGGAGGCTTCGGAGGCTGGTGTCACCACTGGTAATGGCAAGTATAATCACGCCCACCACCACCAGTACAGAAATGGGGGCGAAGGGGATGACGGTAGAGACCAAGGTGCTGAGGACCTTCACGCCGGAGGCTCCGGTCAAGAGTTCGGGCATTTGGTGGTAGATGAACATGCCGCCTGCGGCCCAAATCATGCCGATGAGGCCTTCGATAATCATCATGCCGTAAAAAGTTTGACGTCCAAGCTTTTCGGTCATCTCGGTACGGGCTACGATGGGGCTTTGGGTGCTGTGGAAACCGCTGATGATGCCGCAGGCGATGGTCACGAACAGCATGGGAAGTATGGGCTGTCCCGCCGGATGCTGGTGGAAGTTGGACCCGAAGTCCGCAAGGTTGATTTCGTCAAGGATATTCAGGTGGGGTGCGATGCCGACCATGATTCCGAGAGAAGCGAGAATGAGCAAGCCGCCGAAGAGGGGGTAGATTCGCCCGATAATCTTGTCGATGGGGAAGAACGTGCTGGCAAAGTAGTAGGCGAAAATACAGCCCACCGCAATCCAGAACAGGCTTGGAGACACGGCGGAACCTGCAATGATGGGGGTGTTGATGAGGGCGGCAGGCGTGTTGGTGAACACGGCCCCCACAAGAATCAGGGCCACGGAGATGAGGGCCATCACCACCTTGGAAGGCCCCTTGCCCAGGAACTTGCGGGCGAGGGCGGGAACGTTGTAGCCGTTGTTGCGCATGCTAATCATGCCGCTGAAGTAGTCGTGGACGGCTCCGCCAAGCACGTTTCCGATGGGGAGCAGAATGAACACGATGGCGCCGAACTTGATGCCGAGAATCACGCCGATGACAGGGCCGATCCCTGCGATGTTCAGCAGCTGGATAAGCATGTTTTTCCAGTGGGGGAGCACCATGCGGTCCACGCCGTCGGGGTTTGCGAGGGCCGGAGTCTTGCGGTCGTCGGGGCCGAATACCCGCTCTACGAACTTTCCGTATGTAAAGTAGCCGCCAATCAAGATGGCAATGCCGATAAGGAATGTAATCATCTTTTGCCTACCTTTAGAATTCTGTTAAAACGTTACAAGAGTCCGCCTTGGATCCTTCACCCTGTCGCCATGCTCCATGGCTCAGGATGACACTGATATACCAACGTCATTCTGAGCACAAAGTGCGAAGAATCCAGTACTGCATTTACTCATCGTCAAATTCTTCAAATTCCTCGTCCGCAGCGGTGGTGTCACCTGCGGCATCTTCCTCTTCGGGTTCCTCTTCTACAACTTTCTTTTTCTTCTTGGACTTCTTCTTTTTTGAGGCCTTCGGAGTTTCCTCAGTATCTTCTTCGTCGTTGGAAACGCTACCGCCCCGCACGTAGCCCTTTTCCTTGGCGATTTCGTCGGGAGACTTGTCCTTGCCGACCTGCTGCTTGAAGTAGAGCACGTTGGTGGTAAAACTGGACTTGCCCGCGTAATCGTAGCCCAGCACCGGATGGAACGACGAACCGAACTGGAAGGCTACGGCCAGGCCGAACTTGAAACCGTCGTTTCCGTCTACGGTAATGTTCGGGTCGATAGACTGCCCGTTCCAGCCTTCGGCGTGGCTCACCAGGTGACCGCTGGAGGCCATGCTCCCGCTCTGGTAGCCGAGAGTCAGCATGACTTCTACCATTTCGAGGGGCTTGTATCCGATGACCAGGTCAAAGGTAAATGCAGAAATGTCCAGGTCAAGAGAGCCTTCGTAATCTTCGGGCTGGTAGCTGATGCCGCTGGAACTGTAACCCAGCACCAGGCTCACGTCCAAGCCCTGGGCGGGCTTGGGCAGCATGTACTGGAAAAGGTGGCCAAAGCTGTATTGCAGGCCGATACCGATGAGGTTGAATTTCTGGAGTTCGCTAACGGCGGGGAGCCACATGCCGCGAAGCACCAGTCTAGCATGGTAGAAACCTCCGGCCAGCTGCAGGTAGGGGTAGGTGAAAACGCCCAAGTTGTGGAGGGTCTCGTTACCGTAAACGGTGGGGTCGTAGTTCAGAGGATCGCCGTGGTCGCCAAAGATGGTAGGGACACTTGCACCGTTTTCCGAGAAAGTGCGGTCGTCGCTCCCGATGGGGATAATGGCGAAGGGGAGTCCCGCTTCGAAGGTCATGCTCTGGGGAACCGTAGCGCTCACGTACCAGTTGCTGTTCAGCACAGGGGCGAGGTTGGTGATGATGGGCTTCACATAGCCCGGACGGTTGAATATCCTAGCATCTCCACCAGGGCGATTTTCAAAAGCGGCGATGGACTCGTAGATGGAGGCGTAGCCCTTGTCGTCCATGGCGTGCGCCACAGCCGCCAAGCACAGTCCTGCAACCAGAAATAGCTTGAAAGGCGTTTTCATGGGCCCAAATTTAGATAAATTCAAGCCCCCCGTTTAGCCTAGAACTGGAATTGCAGGGATATGGAGGCCGAAATGAAGGTCTGCCACAGGAACGGGTCCAGTTCCTGGTTCTCGCTGTCGTCGGTATAGACGTTCTTGAACCAGTTCCGGTAAAACTTTACGGCCGGAATGATGGCGATTTCGTTGGTGAAATAATACTGCACGTTTGCCATGAGGCCGATACCGGAACCCATGAATTCCGTGTCTCCCAGGTCTTCGCCGTGGAAAGCGCTGTTTTCGGTCTTGACGCTGGTGTACGAGAAACCGGCGCCCAGGCCCACCTGGAAATAGTCAGGCCAGAAAAAGTTGTAGTAGAACTCAAAGCCCAGCCGCCAGAAACGGGTGCTTTCTTCGGCGGAAATTTTCACCAGTTCCTCTTGCTGTTTCCAGTACTGGAACGCCACCGCCAGGGTGAATTCCCTGATGTTTACGCCCAGGAGGAGCTCCGGGTCGCCCATGAGAGCCATGTCGGGCGGGTAGGTCTTGAACTTGTTCCCGCTGGTGTCCTTGACGCTTACGGGACGTTCATTAAGGTCGCCGATGGTGGCGGTAACGCCCATGCCCGCCCGTACAAAGTAGGAACGGGGCCAGTAGTTCTCTTCGTAAGCGCTTGCCGCAGTAACGGCGACGGTCAGGATAAAAAACAGAAGAAACTTTTTCATTGTAAATCACATTAATTCGGAATTCGGATTTCGGAACTCGGAGGTAATTCAGAACTCTGAAATCTGAAATCCGAATTTGACCGACTGATCCGACCCCTTTTTATAATTTGGCGTAGTAGAACATGGCGTCGATGCACTTCTTGGCGGCGACACGCACGGACTCGTCCAACTGCACATGCTTCGCCTTTTCGGGGTGGCGAAGCGTCTCCAAAATGTTTTCCAGGGAATTACTCTTCATATACTTGCACATGCTGCAGCTCCCCACGAATTCCTTGTCGGGGAACTCGTATTGCATGCGGGCGTTCAGGCCGCATTCCGTGAGCAGCAGGAACTTGGTGCCCTCGGGCTGGTTCTTGATGTAGTCCACCATCTGGCCGGTTGAACCTACGTAGTCGCTCAAGAGGGCCACGCCGGGGTGGCATTCGGGGTGGCTTACCACCTTCAGGCCCGGGTTCTGTTCCCGGAAAAAGGCAATCAGTTCGGAGTCGTAGGTCTCGTGAACGTAGCAGCTGCCGGAGTAGAGCACGATTTCCTTGTTGATGCCCCGCTTCTTGAGTTCTTCGGTAAGGTTCTTGCCCATGAGGCCGTCGGGCACGAACACGATCTTGTCGTTTTCCAGGCTGGACACGATTTTCATCACGTTCCCGCTGGTGACGCACACGTCGCAGGCCGCCTTCACGTCGGCGGTGGTATTGATGTAGCAGACGAAGGTGTGGTCCGGGTATTTCTTGCGGAGTTCCAAAACTTCGGCTCCGGTGATGGAGTCGGCGAGGCTACAGCCCGTAAGGGGCCCCGGAATCAGCACGTCTTTTTCTGGGTTCAGGATCTTGGCGGTTTCGCCCATGAACTGCACGGCTGAAAACACGATGTTCTTTGCAGATACCTTGGTGGCGTCCTGGCTCAGCTTGAAGCTGTCTCCGCTGAAGTCGGCGACCCCCAGCACGATTTCGGGGGCACAGTAGCTGTGGGCGAGGATTACCGCGTCACGCTCCTTTTTGAGCTGGTTGATTTCGTTAATCAGCGGGAGCATCTGCTCGCATTTTTCGCGGGTGTAGGTGCAGAGCACCACGCCGGGCTTGATGGTGCTTAGGCGGTTGTAAAGGTCGTCGACAGTCATGGGTCGCTCCGAAAAAAGTTCTTTTCAAAGATAGAAAAAGCTGTCGGTTGGATAGGATCTAGGATCTAGGGGCTAGGATTTAGGGGTTGAATTTGCGGGTTTCAAGAAGCATCTTTCTGATACCGAAGGTGAAGGTAATCTGTATTCACTAGATCCTAGTCTCTAGCCCCTAACCCCTGTCTCGCTAATATCCAGCCCATTCGGCGCTGATGGAGGGGCTTGCCTTGCGGATGGATTTTTCCTCTTCGGAATCGTCGGCGGGTGTGATTTCCCCTTGGGCGATTTTCGCCTTGATTTCGTCGAAGGTCTTGGGCGGAACATAGTTCGGGCTGTTGTCGCCCAGCACCTTGCAGGGGGCTCCTTCGGATTCCTTCGCCTTGTCCTTGACGGGAGCGTATTCCCGGGCGGCAGGAACTTCGTAGAACTTGTCTTCTTCGGGACACCAGGCGGTCAGTTTTTTGCCATAGACACAGCCGGAATCCAGCCCGATGAACCCAGGGCGGTTCACGAATCCCATCTTGGCCCAGTGCCCGAACACTACGGTCTTTGGCCAGTTGACCTGCTCGAACCAGGGCCGTTCATTCCACAGGCGTATGGAGAGCAGCACCTTCGGGCTCATGTCTTCGAGGCGGGTCTTTCCGGGTTCCAGGCCAGCATGGACCAGCAGGGCGTGGGGCGTGTCCCGCCAAAGAGGCCAGTCCTTTACCGTGTCCCGGATAAATGTCCATTCTTCCAGGGAAAGCCTTGCAAAGCGGCTCTTCTGCTTTTCGGTCCACTCCGTCTGGGGTGTTTCCATCATGCGGATCAGGTGCTCTTCGTGGTTTCCGCGGACGGTCAGAATTCCGAGATCCAGCACGGTCTTTAAAGCCCGCATCATGTCTGGGCCCTTGTTGATGATGTCTCCGGTCTGGTACAGGGTGTCCTTGCCCCGCACGAACCCGAAGGCGTCAATGATTCGTTCCAGTTCGTCGGCACAGCCGTGGATGTCACCTATATATAATGTACGTTTGGTCATGTTTAGGGGCTAGGATTTAGGGGCTAGGATCTAGGATTTAGTGATTAGTGGTTAGTGGTTAGGACCGAAGGTCCGTAGGGCGTAGCCCGTTAGGATAGC
>CALATK010000124.1 GCA_937891805.1 uncultured Fibrobacter sp.
GTCGTTGTGCACGAACTTCTTGCCGAGTTCGATGGCCTTGCGGTCGGCTACCGGCAGGTATTCGGCGATGTAACCTTCCCGCTTCATGTACTCGCTGGCCAGCACGGTAAAGGCGGGGGAGAGGTTCGGTGTCAGAATGCGGCGACGCTTCTTGTCTTCGGGCAAGAAGGGCGTATGGAACAGGGGCTCGTGGCTTTCGGGCTTGTCGGGCAGGTTTGCCGCGCGGCGGGCCTTTACGGTTTCGATAAAGCTCTTGACGCGGATTCCCACGGGGCCGCGGGCATCGCCTTCGTCGAGCTTGAGCATGAGCATTTCCTTGTTGGAATCAAGGTGCAGCATGCGCATCATCTCGTCGGTCAAAATCGAGTCGTGTCCGCAGCCGAAGCTTACGATTTGCGCAAGTTCGATGTTCGGATCCTTCGCCGCAATCATGGTGGCGCCAATCATGCGCAGGTGGAAGGTGTTCTTGATTTCGATACGGGTGTGGCTCGGCACATCCTGGTCGTACACGCCGGGGAGCGATTCGGGGGTGAGCACCGGGATACCCATGGCGGTAAAGTGGCTTGCGATGTTGTGGTTGATGAGTGTGTCCGCATGGTAGGGGCGGCCTGCAATCACCACGGCAAATGAATTTTTCGCCCGGACGTCGTCCAGCACTTTCTGGCCTTCTTCCAAAAGCGTGGTGCGGTAACTGTTGAGCGCCTTCTCGCCTTCGGTCACGGCCTTGTCCAGAAGTTTCTTATCCAGTTTCCAGTGTTCGTGGAACCAGTCGATGGTCTGGCTTCTGCGGAGTTTGGCGTTGAACCAGTGGAATATGGGCTGGTCCATGGGAACACCGTAGTTCTTTTCGGGCTCGTCGGTGTTCTTGCACACGTTGGGGTAGGCCTGCACCACGGGGCAAACGGAGGTGGCGGTGAACTTGGTGTGGTCGCTGGGGATTGCAACCATCATGGGGAAGAAGATGCGGTCCACCTTCTTTTCGATGAGGCTGAGTACATGGCCGTGCACCAGCTTTGCCGGGAAGCACACGGTGTCGCTGGGTACGCTGTGGAGCCCCGCTTCGAACATCTTGTAGTCGCTCTGGCGGCTCACCACCACGGTGTAGCCGAGGCTCGTGAAGAAGGCCTTCCAGAAGGGGAGGCTCGCCCAGAATTCCAGCACGCGGGGAATACCGATGGTCTTGCCGTTGTTTTCCACGAGCTTTGCCGGGGCGTAGTCCTTGACCAACAGCTGGTTCGTGCGCTTAATCATGTCGGGCACGGATTGCATCTTCTTGTTGATTTCGGCGATGAGGGCCTTGGTCTTCGGGTCGTTGGGGTCGGCGGTGACTTCGCCGCGTTCGCAGCGGTTGCCGGTCACGAAGCTCTGGCCGTCGCTGAAGGTCACGATGGTGCGGGAGCAGTGGTTGGTGCAGTACTGGCAGAGCTGACCCGGCTGGTTGTGCCAGCTGAAGGTCTTCATGGCGTCAAGCCCGATAAAGCGGCTCTTGAGTTCCGGTTCGGTCTTGCGCTTTTCTTCCATGAATTTCTTGGTCAGGAGAGCGATACCGATGGCACCCATTTCGCCCGGACGTTCCGGACGGATGGGCTTTAGGCCGGTGTACTGTTCGAAGGCACGGAGAACGGCGTTGTTCTTGAAGGTACCGCCCTGCACCACCACCTTCTTGCCGAGGGTATTCAGGTTGCGGATACGGATGACCTTCGTAAACACGTTGTTGATGATAGAGCGGCAGATGCCCGCGATAATGTCTTCGGGCTGCTTGCCGTCGCGCTGTTCCGTGATGATGGAGCTGTTCATGAACACGGTGCAGCGGGAACCCAGCTGAGAGGGGCTCTTGGCGTTGAAGGCGAGTTCCGCAATCTTTTCCATGGGAATGCCGAGGCTTCGGGCGTAGGTTTCGATAAACGAACCGCAACCCGAAGAGCAGGCTTCGTTCAGAATGATACCCGTGACCACGCCGTCCTGCACGGAGATGGCCTTCATGTCCTGGCCGCCGATGTCGAGGATAAAGCTTACGTCGGGGCAAATCTTCTGGGCGGCGTTGGCGTGGGCCACCGTCTCCACCGTGTGGAAGTCGGCATGGACGGCCTTCGCGAACAGCTGCTCGCCGTAGCCGGTTGTTCCCACACCCAAAATGTTCAGGGTGCAGCCGTACTCTTCGTAGCGGTCACTGAGTTCATTCAGTGCGTTCTTGAGCACCTGCAGGGGTTCGCCGTTGTTGCTCGCGTAAAAGCCGTCCACGATGTTTTCTTGTTCGTCCATCAAGACGAACTTCGTGGTGGTGGAGCCTGCGTCGATACCCAGGTAAACGTTCAGGGTAGAGCCAGAGGCGGGCTGGGGGTAGTTGTTGCCCGCCATCTTGTGCTCTTCCAGGAACAGTTTGTATTCGGCGTCGTTCTTGAAGAACAGGTCGGCGGCGGCCTTGGCCTTGTTTTCGGCCTGGCGGGTTTCGTTGAAGTGGATAAGGGAGTCCAGGGAGCCTTCCCGGCGGTACTGGCATTCCTGATCGGCGAACATGGACCCGAGGGAAAGGGCGGCACCCATGGCCACTAGCACTTCGGAGTGTTCCGGCACAATGGCCTGCTCGTCGGTAATGCCCAGGCGTTCCTTGAAGGCGCGAACGAGTGTCGGGTTAAAGGTGAGCGGGCCACCTTCGAAAATCACGGGCGGCTTGATTTCCATACCCTGGGCCAGACCGCCGATGGTCTGTTTGGCAATGGCGTGGAAACTGGAAAGGGCGATGTCCTCCTTGGCCACACCGCTGTTCAGCATGGGCTGGATGTCGGTCTTGGCGAACACGCCGCAACGGCCCGAAATCTCGTAAACCTTCTGGCCACGCTTGGCGAAGCCTTCGAAGGCTTCGGTCTTGATGCGCAAAAGTTCGGCCACCTGGTCGATAAAAGCGCCAGTACCGCCCGCGCACACGCCGTTCATACGCATGTCGCTTGCAATGAGCTTGCCGGTAGTCTTGTCTTTTTCGAAGAACACCACCTTTGCATCCTGGCCGCCCAATTCGATGGCGACCCTAGATTCCGGGTAAGTTGCACGCACCGCAAGGGCGTTGGCCACCACTTCTTGCACAAAGAAGGCATGGGTGGCTTCGGCAAAAGGCTGACCGCCGCTACCGCAGAAGGCAACCCTGAAATTCTTTTCGGGGAACAGCCCGTGGGCTTCCCGCAGCACCTCGTAAACCTTTTGCGCCTGCATGGCGTTGTGGCGCTGGTACGTATAATGCAAAAGCTTGCTGGTCTCTGGATCTACAACTGCGATTTTCACGGTGGTGGAACCCACGTCCACGCCGACCCACAAATCGTTCTTCAAATTGCTCATAGTGGGCTCAAAGATAGAAAAATGGGGCGAAAATTCAGTGGTCTTTGGTCAGGGAAACGACAGAACCGCAATAAAACGGGACAGAAGGCTGGCCGATAAGGTGGGGGAGGCCTCCCCCTGCTTGCAGCCTTGGCGATTAGACAAAAGCAATCACAATCCAACGTTCTCGCCAAGTCTTCCAGCACCCCCTCTCCTAAGGGGCTCGCCCCTTAAAAACCCCATAAGGCGAGCGTAAAAACATTCGTGCTTGCACGAAATGGTTTTACCGAGCCGCCGGGGTTTCTACAAAACCCCATAAGGCGAATGCCAAGACAACCACGCTTGCGTGAGTTGGATTGGCTGAGCCGCCGGGGTTTCTACAAAACCCTATCCCTGTTGTCATCCTCGCCCATTCGGCCTTGCTCAGGGCAGGCTCTGGCTGCCATGACGTTGAAGGGGTATTAGGGGCGTAAGCCCCTAGGAGAGGGGGTAGGCAAAGACTTGCCCTATTGCTTAATGGTGATGCTGGTTAGGGTCGGAGGTGCCCGTGATTCTATCGCTTCGCTCCAGAACGACAGCGGGCATGACAATGGTTGGGCAAGGCTTTGACGAGGGGGAGGCTTCCCCCTTAATCCATTATGCATCGGACATTCAGGTAGTTGCCCGATGTCATGGACATTGTCGGGTAACCGATGTTGAGTCCGTCAAAAACGAGAGTCCCGAATTCGCTTTCCGTGTCCGTCCATAGGTAGGCCGTCACTCCCATTGACGAGAATTTCAGGGTGTTCCCGATGATGCTGTAGCGTCCTGCCGGGTAAAGGCTGAATCCGTAAAGATCGCTTCCGTTTCCGCTTTCCCAGCCTTCGGTCGTCCTGAGAGCAGTCATGTCCTTCCCGGTGTTATCCTCCAGGTCTACAAAGTCCTGGGCGGACGGCAGCCGCCAACCCTCCGGGCAGGCCGTCTTGGCGTCGTCGGGAGAATACATCCTGCCGTATTTTTCGCAGTTCTCGTCGTCGTTTTCGTAGCAGTAACTCGTGAAATCCCCCTTGTATTTCAGGTTCTCGGCAAGCCATGTCTGCGAACCTATCGTCGTGGTGGCGTAAGTCCGCCCGTCGCGCTCGTCCGTGAAGGTCCCGGCGACAATCTGAGCAGGGTCCACGGCCCCCCCTGAATTTTCCGTCGCCGCGCCCTTTATGCAGCGGAGCGATTCGAATGCGTATGACGAAGCCAATTCGACATTCGAGCTGGTATCGCCGAAAAGGAATCTCCAATGCTGCGGGATTCCCATGTTCGTCGAAGCCATGATAAAGAAGGCCCCGTAGCCGAAATACTTTTCCTGCCTTTCCGTTTCGGGCGGCAGAACGGAATAACCCGGGAACAGTGCCGTAAACCCGTAATCGTCCGTTCCCATGAACTCTTCTGCCGCCGCCTTTTTCCCGGCGACGTCGCGCCCGCCCATTTCTTCTTCGAGAGTTTCGAAGTCGTCAAGGTTCGGCACGCGCCAGCCCTCTGGGCATATCCCCTGGACATTGCGCCCGATATCGCAGGGCTCTTCGGTGCAGCCCACTGCCGCGGCCCATGTATAGAGCCGCCCGTATTTTTCGCAGTTGGCGGGATTTCCTTCCGGGCAGTAACTGAGGGAATCCATGGTTTCCGAAGAAGCCCGATAGGCGTAGTTTAGGTTCTCCGCCATCCACACCTGTTCGCCGATTTTTACCGTCCTGTACACTTGACCGTCCCGCTTGTCCACAAGGAGCGTGGAATCGGCTTCTGCGGGGTCGTCTCCCGGGGCGTAGAATTCGGCAATGCAGATATCCTTCATTCTCTTGGCCGTAGCCTGCAAGTATTCATCGGCGGCAACTTTCGGCGTGAACTTCATGACGCATGTCAAGTGAAGCACGCTGCAACGGTCCAGTTTGAAAAGGTCCGTCACGGCCCCGCCGTTTTCGGCACAGTAGTCTGCGAAGGCCGTAGAATCCGCCCGGCAACTTGCTGTGGCGCTGTCGCCGTAAGAATTGTCTAGGTGATCTTCCACCATGGCATCCAGGGAGTCGCGGTTTAGGAACTCCGTGTAACTATTTTTCTTGTAGGAGCGCGTCAGGTCCATACGCGCACCGTTCTGTTCGGCATACAGGTTCACGGTGCAGGCTTCGCCGACGGTTTCGCTAGCATGCTCGTAGTAGGGCTTGGCGGCTGTGGTAAAATCGACATCGAACCACGACAAGCCCCGTTCCTTGTCCTTGACTTCCACGAGCCTCAGGGCGACCTTGGGTTCCCACGTCATCAGCCATGCATAGGCGGCGCTGTCCAGGCTGGCGTTCTGCTCTTCGGTGTAGCCGTTGGCGATTTCCTTTTCCGAATCGCTGCAGGCGGTGCAGAACAGGAACGCAAGGCAGGGGATGGATAGAATGTTCGGGGAAAATCTCATTTTTTTATCTCTTTGGTCAGCGGGAACAACTGCAGGTTCACCCTGTAAACCCTGTCGCAGTCCTCTGCGGCAGAAACGATTGCGGCTATCTTCTTGCGGCAGAAATCCAGTTCGCTTACGATCTGCGCGTATGCCGCCCGGTTTACGGCGACCGTCATTCCCGAAAAGTTGCGCTCCGTTACGGGGAATGCCTCGACGGCCTTCTCCGCAAGCCTTGCCATCTGCCTGTGCATGCCGCGGATGGCCCGCGGAATCTTCTCGGACGAGCCAAGGATTGCCTTGTCGGATTGGACATACCTGTTGCGCCGCTCCTTCAGAAACCCCGCCTGGACCAGGAAATTCAGGGATTTCTTCACGTTCTCGGGAGTCACGCTTTCGTGGAGCATATTCGCGATTTTTGACGGCGTGGCATTGGCAATCCTGGGGGCAAGTTCCCGGAGCACCGGGTTCCACCAGTTCTTGAAGTATTCGTAGCCGTCGCCCCCTACGACCCTGACCCTGTCGTCCTTTGCCAGGGTGTGCATCTGTTCAAGGGCGGCCTGCCTTTTCTTTTCTACGGGGGAATTGCAGTAGGTGACCAGCGCCAAGAAGTAGGATGTCTGGATCTTGGAAAGGCCCATGACTTTTGACAGGCGGGCGGCGCCGACGCAGCTCAATTTCGACTTCCCGTCGCAAACGAGTTTCAAGAACTTTGTGCTGGCGTATCCTGCCATCTTGTTGAAGCCGCGCCACGACAGGCCCGTCATCAACTTGCGCTCTTCGTAAAAATCCCTGATGTAGGTTCGGTAGTTGTCGTAGTCGGATATCGGTTTCATGGGCTTTTCAAATTTACCTTATTGTTCCCGGGTTTGCAATTTCTTGAACCGGAAAGGCCCCTGGATTGCCGTTCCTGTCATGGGAATCTGGAAGAATTTCCTATATGTCTCAATCTGAGTCATATAGAAAATTTCTGATAGAAAATCTTGAAAAAAGTTGTTTTTATGTG
>CALATK010000125.1 GCA_937891805.1 uncultured Fibrobacter sp.
GGTTTCGTGCCAGGGTGATGGCCTTCTGCTCTACGGCCACTTCTTCGGCGATTTTCTTAAAGGCGGCGGCACGGTCGCCGGCCACGATCTCGAAGGTCATCTGGAAATTTTCTTTCTGCTTGCTCTTGTAGGCGTCGAACTTGTAGTCGGCGTAATGGAGCCCGTGGAGTATGGCCTTGAACTGTTCGTCGGCGGCGTCTGCCAAGAACAGGCTCACGCAGGGAACTTGCCGTTTCATGGCCTTTTGGGCCAGGCGGTAGGCGGCCATGCGCAAGTGGTCAAGGGTGGAAAGTCCGCGTTCTTTGGCGGCATCCACAAAGAAGGTGTTGCATCCGTCGATTTCAAGGAATTCTAAATCTTCGAAGGGCCCTTCCTTGATGCCCTTCAGCACGGATTCCACCTGGGATTCACCCTTGGGGGAAAGGACTTTTGAAAATTGGATGGACTCTTTGACAAAAAAGAGCGCGTAGGCCTTGTCGGCTTTGGCCTTCGCCGATTCAGAAGGAATAATGTTTAAATTCATGTGTTAAATGTAGCTAATCTAGCCACGTACCTTAACACCCAACCGGCTCAATCGATTGTACAATGCCGTGCGGAGCATGCCCAAGCGCTCGGCCGTGAGGCTTACGGAGCCTCCATTTTTTGCGATGGAGTCGGTCAGGAACTGTCGTTCCTGCTCTTGCAGGTATTTCTTGAATTCGTCGTAGCTGTTGCAGTAGGCGATTCCTGACGGAGCTTTCTCCTGGTATAGCCCTTCGTCGATTTGCAGGTCTTCGGGTTTCAAGAATCCCGGGTTTGCAAAGCATAGTGCCCGCTGGATAACGTTTTCCAGTTCACGGATGTTTCCTGGCCACTGGTGGGCTTGCAGTTTTTTCAGGGCTTCGGGAGACAAGATGAAATTCTCGCCTTGGGGAGCGTACTGCCTTATGAAATAGTTCGCCAGGTCTTCGATATCTTCCTTGCGGCTCCGCAGGGGGAGAATCTGGATGGGAATCACGTTCAGGCGATAGTAGAGGTCTTCGCGGAATCGCCCCTTGCGGATTTCTTCGCTCAGGTCCCGGTTGGTGGCGGCGATGATGCGCACATCTACATGTCGGGTCTTGTTTGCCCCGATGGGGCGGATTTCTCTGTTTTCGATGACCCGCAGGAGTTTCACCTGGGCGTGTAGGGGCATGTCACCGATTTCGTCCAAGAAGATGGCGCCGCCGTTGGCCTCCTCGAAAAGGCCAATGCGTTCGTTCTGGGCTCCGGTAAAGGCTCCGCGGGTGTGACCGAAAAGTTCACTTTCAAAAAGGGTGTCGGGAATGGCGCTGCAGTTTACGGTGACAAACCGCTCGTACATGCAGGCGATGGCCCGGGCCACCAGGTCTTTGCCCACGCCGGATTCGCCCTGTATAAGGACCGGCCCCGTGTGGAGAATGGTCCGTTCCACTGCTTTGCGCAGGGTCTCCATGGCGGGACTTTTCCCTACCAGGTGGCTCATCCGTTCCCTGAAAATCATCTTGGCGCTGTAGATGTCCTTGAGCCTCAGAATCTTGCTCATCAGGTGGAGCTTCAGGGACTCTACCGACAAGATAATGTCGTAGAGGTTGTTGGGAATGGAGATGAATTTTTCTGGATCCTCGGCATAGACGAGGATCATGGTATCCGGTTTTTCAAGGCGGATGGCGGTCAGGGCCTCTACGTTGCTCTGGGCAAAGGAATCCAGGTCCCAGACGATGATGGGTGAGGTGACCTGTTCTGCTTTGGTCCAGGCGGTAAAGGTTTCCAGTTCGTAGTTCACCGACGAAAGCACATCCTGGATAAAGGCGGATGTGTCGGTTTCGTTGGAGAATAACTGGATGGAGGACATTTGTTTAATTCGGAAATCGGAATTCGGAATTCGGATTATAATGTCATGTTTTGTGATAACTCTGAAATCCGAAATCCGAAATCATAACTACTATCCTAATTCTTTACTTCTTATAGTGCCTGCCACCACGGCCTTGATGAGGGTGCTGCGGAAAGCGCCTTCTTCGAGCGCATCTACGCCTGCGATGGTGGTGCCGCCGGGGGAGCAGACCATGGCGCAAAGGTCCCTGGGGCTCTTGCCGGACTGCTTCACCAGTTCTACGGCCCCTTCGATGGTCCCGAGGGTGAGTTTCAGCGCAACGTCACGGGTGAGACCAGCTTTGACGCCTCCGCGGGTGAGTCCTTCGATGAATTCGAAGACGTAGGCGGGGGCACTACCGGAAAGTCCGGTGACGGCGTCCATCAAGCTTTCGGTGACGCGACAGGTGACTCCGATGGTTCCAAAAATTTCTTCAGCGGTCTTTAGGGTGTCTTCGGAGACGCCGTCGGTGGCAAGTGCCACCGTGCCCCTGCCCACCGTAAGCGGCAGGTTCGGCATCACGCGGAGCACCTGGTTCTTGCTCCCGAGTGCGGCGATGAGGGATTCCCGCTTGACGCCTGCCATGATGCTTACGAAGGTCTTTGTGCCCTTGATGGCCTTGACGGCATTTTTCCACTCGTTGGACACGAGTTTGAAAATTTGGGGCTTTACGCAAAGGAAGGTTATGTCTGCCTTTTTGACGCCTTCTGCGAAGTTCTTGACGCGTACGCAGCCCAGCTTGCTTACCGCCGCTGCGGCGGTATCGTTGGGGTCAAAAAAGAAGATAGACTTGGGGCTGACTTTTGCATTCAAAAGTCCGCGGAGGATGGCGCCTCCCATGTTGCCAGTGCCAGCAAAGAAGATATTCTTGTTCATAATCAAATTCCTTCTAATTCCTTAATAATCTAGCAACAATTACCCGTTCATGGAGTTCAAGAAATCGTAGTTTGTCTTGAAGGACTTCATCTTGTCACGCATGAATTCCATGATTTCCACGGTGGTCATGTCCTGCAGGTAGCGGCGGAGCACCCACACGCGACGGAGTTCGTCGTCGGACAAAAGCTGTTCTTCTTTGCGGGTGCCGGACTTGAAGATGTCGATGGCCGGCCAGATGCGTTTTTCGGCGATACGGCGGTCCAGAACCAGTTCGTTGTTGCCGGTACCCTTGAATTCTTCGAAAATCACTTCGTCCATGCGGCTGCCGGTCTCGATAAGGGCAGTGCCGATGATGGTGAGGGAGCCGCCGTTCTCGATTTTACGGGCGGCACCGAAGAAACGCTTGGGCCTGTGCATGGCGTTGGCGTCCACACCGCCGGAGAGGATCTTTCCGGAGTGGGGAATCACCACGTTGTTTGCGCGGGCAAAGCGGGTGATGGAGTCCAGAAGAATCACCACGTCGTTTCCGTGTTCCACCATGCGCTTGGCCTTTTCGATGACCATGTCGGCCACCTTGATGTGGCGGGTGGGTTCTTCGTCGAAAGTAGAGGCCAGCACTTCGGCCTGGATGTTCTTGCCTCGGGCTGCACCTTCTTCGCGGAGGCGGTCCACCAGCTTGCGCATTTCCGTCACTTCTTCGGGGCGTTCGTCAATCAGGAGCACCATCAGCTTCACTTCGGGGTGGTTGATGGTGAGGGCCTTGGTGATGTTCTGCAGAAGAACCGTCTTACCCGTGCGGGGAGGGGCGAGGATAATGCTGCGCTGGCCCTTTCCGATGGGGGTGAACAGGTTCATGATGCGGGTGCTGTATTCTTGAGGGTCCCATTCCAGGTTAAGCCTTTCGATGGGGTGGATGGGCGTCAGGTATTCGAAAGCCACACGGCGCTTGGTCTTCTCGGGAGGTTCGAAGTTCACCGTGTCTATGCGCATCAGGGCAAAATACTTTTCACCCTCTTTGGGCTGGCGGATCTGGCCGGTGATGGTGTCGCCCATCTTCAGGTCGTAACGGCGGATGATGTTACGGCTGATGTAGATGTCGTCGGGGCCCGCCAGGTAGTTGTGGTCGGGGTTCCGCAAGAATCCGTGTCCGCCGTCGGGAATGATTTCTAGCACGCCCTCGGTATAGATGGGGCAGTCTTCGCCGGTAGTGGCGCTCAAGATGCTATAGACCAGGGCCTGCTTGCGCATGGTCTTGAAGTCGGGGATTCCCAGTTCGTCGGCCTGGCGCTGAAGCTCGAACATGGGGAGCCCGCGGAGTTCTCTCCACTTGGCCCGCGCGGCGGCCACCTTCTCGGGGTCCGGCGGCGGCAGCTGGATACTTTCGTCCAAAAAGTCGTCTTGGGGCAGGTTCTTGCCGTGGCGGTTCTTGAACTTGTTAAACTTGTTGAATTTATTGTTGTTGAACTTGTTGTTGCCCTGGCCGCCCTGGTTATTCTGGTTGTTTTGCTGTCCCTGGTTGCCTCTGTTCAGATTTTGGTTGTTTTGCGCCTGGCCTTGGTTGTTCTGACCTTGCTGTTGGCCATTCTGGTTCTGGCCTTGCTGCTGGGCGTTCTGGGCGTTGCCCTGTTGCGGGTTCTGTCCCTTGTTTTCGGTCGGTGCGGCCGCAGCAACGGCTGGGGCTCCGTCGGCTACGGGAGTGGCCTTGCTTGCCGGCGCTGCTGCTTCAGCCGGGGCTACGGGTGTGGCTTTCGGTTCGGCTTTCTTTTCCGCTTCCATGAATTCGGCGGCGGCCTTCTGGACATCGCTATCTTCTTTTGCTTTTTTCAGGGGGCGACCGCGACGCTTGGGCTTGTCTGCCTCTGTGGCTTGATTCTGTTCGGGGGTCATAGAAACTTCGTTCAATCCTTCATCAGGATTACTTTTTGATCTAGGCACTAGATTATCCTTTGATATAGTAAGGTCTTTTTTAAGTGGAAAAGAACTTGAATGGGGGATATGGTAAAATGGAGAAATACTCTCCATAAAATTGGGAAGGCTTTGCTCCCTCAACGCCCTATAAAATAAATAAAAAAAAAGTTTTTGTCAGCAAAAAACGGCTTAGATGTCAAAAAAAAGTGAAAAAATGACAAGTTGTTTTAACTATATTAGGGGTCGTGGAATCCTTAGAAAGAGTTTTTGTGGCTCTTGGCAGCAATCTTTCTCCTCGGGGCAAGCGCCTCTCTGAGGGGCGTGACATGTTGCGCCGAATTTCTGCCGGTGGCTGGAAGGAAAGCCCCATCTACGAGACTCCGCCGGTAGGTCCCGAAGGCCAGGGTCCGTATTTCAACCAGGTAGTGAGTTTCTGGTATGCGGGCACGCCTACGAGGCTGCTCCATTACCTCAAGGGTTCCGAGTTGGTGCTGGGTCGCAAGCCCAGGGGACACTGGAATTCTAGGGAAATTGATTTAGATCTTTTGTATTACGGCAACAAGGTGCTGTCCGGCAGGCCGCAGGTTCCCCACGGGGAGATTCTGCACCGGCAGTTCGTGCTTGTGCCGCTGAACGATATCGCCCCCGATTGGGAAGACCCGTTGAACGGGCGTACCGTGAAAAGTTTGCTTGCGGATTTGCTAGCCCGCGAGGGGAAAATCCCGTTCCGCACCGTCACAGGGGAGGAAGACTGATGCTTACGGACAAGGGCGTGCATTTTTTGGCCATTGAAGGGGTCATCGGGGTTGGAAAGACCACACTCGCTCGGATTATCGCCGAACGGTGGAACGCCTTCTGCATCGAGGAAAACTTTGCAGAAAACCCCTTCCTTGAAAAATTTTACGAAAACAAGGAAGCTTACGCCTTCCAGACCCAGCTGTTCTTTTTGTTGGACCGCCACAAGCAGTTGCAGAACACGGGAATCCAGAGTGACCTGTTCCATGACCTGCTGGTGTGCGACTACACCTTTGACAAAGACCAGATTTTTGCGGCCCAGAACCTTTCCGATAGCGAGTACACCATGTACGAGCAGGTGGCCCGCTCCCTGGACAAGGACCTGCCGAAACCCGACCTGGTGGTTTACCTGCAGGCCAGCGTCCCCACGCTTCTGAACCGCATTCGCGGCCGTGGCCGCCAGATGGAAAAGGCCATCGAGGGTAACTACCTCAAGGACCTGCAAGAGCGCTACGACCACCTTTTCTGGCACTATCCCAGTGCCCCCGTGCTGATTATCAACACGGACAATATCGACTTTGTACACAACGAAAATCACCTGAAACAAATCCTGGATGCTATTGCGGAATGCCCGCGGCAGACCACCTACTTTGTTCCCGATGGTAACTAAGAAGGCAATATGCAAATCATCAAGACTATAGCGGAATTACGTGAAACCCTGAAACCCCTTATCAAGAAGGACAAGGTCATTGGACTTGTGCCCACCATGGGAGCTCTCCACGACGGTCACGGGGCGTTGATCAAGGAGTCCGTAAAGAAATGCGAAGTGACGGTGGTGAGCGTTTTCTTGAATCCTATCCAGTTCGGTCGCAACGAAGACCTGGACAAGTACCCAAAGCGTCTGGAAGCCGATGCCAAATTGGCGGAATCCTTGGGAGCGGACTATGTCTTTGCGCCCAGCGTTGCCGAGATGTATCCCGATGGCGACCCGCTGACCCTGGTGCGGGACGAAACCCTTGAAAGCATGTACTGCGGTGCTTACCGCCCGGGTCATTTCCGCGGTGTCTTGACCGTAGTGGCCAAGTTGTTCCTGATTTCCGGGGCGAACAAGGCTTTCTTTGGCGAGAAGGACTACCAGCAGGTGTTCCTCATCGAAAAGATGGTGAAGGACCTGAACTTCGACATCGAAATTTATCGGGTGCCTATCGTCCGCGAAGAATCTGGTCTTGCCCTTTCTAGCCGTAACGAATACCTGACAGCCGATGAACGCAAGCAGGCGTTAGGCATTTCCGAAGGTCTGAAGTTGGCCAAGAAGGCATTCGAAGGCGGCGAGCGCGGTGTGGTGCGTCTCAGGGATATCGTGCTGAAGTCCGTGCTGGCCAATCGCGGCCAGGTCCAGTACGTGGAAGTGGTGAACCAGAAGAACTTGCAGAAGTTCAACGGTGTCCTCCGTGAGGGCGACAAGGTGGTTATCCTCGTGGCCGCCTTCTTCGGTAAGACTCGCCTGATCGACAATATCGAGCTGAACTAATTCTGAATTCCGAAATCCGAATTCGTAATTGAAAAATAGCGGCTATGCCGCTATTTTTCTGTAGCCGTAAACACACCGTCCCAAGTTTCGCCTTGGGCTACGGGTGGATTTATCTTATAAGCTTCGCAGCGCTTGATGTACACGTGTGAAGGCGTGGTCTTGGAACCTGGATCCCTGTCGGGGTGGTGGGGTTCGTAGTCCAGGCATTCCGTGAACAGTTTCTCGGCGCGGTCCCAGTCCATCGCTAAGTAGGCGGTGCGGGCCTGTTCCCAGATTTCCACCAGCTTGTATAACTGCGCTTCGTTTTCGCAGCCGGGCTTTGCCAGCAGTTCGAAAGTCTTGACGGGCTGGCTCTTGCCTATTACGCGGATTGTGTCCAGGGAGCGGTAGATGAACCGGCCTTCGTCCAGGTGTTTCTGGGTGTCTTCGCTTATCTGGATGTAAGCTCCGTACTGTTTGGCGGCGCTTTCCAGGCGGGCGGCCAGGTTCACGGCGTCTCCCATCATGGTGTAGTTCTTGCGCATGGTGGAACCCATGTTTCCGGTCACGATGTCGCCGGAGTTGATTCCGATTCTCATGTGCATGTCGTGGACAACCTTGGGCCATTTGTTTCCTTCGCCCGCCCATTTCTTGCGGAGGGCCATGAGCTTGGTCTGCATATCTACGGCGCTGTCGCAGGCGTTCTGGGCGTGGTTGGGCAGCGGCATGGGGGCTCCGAAGAAGGCGATGATGGCGTCTCCTTCGTACTTGTCCAATGTTCCCTTGTTCTCTAGCAGGGTGTCCGTCATGGCGGTGAGGTATTCGTTCAGAAGTTCCACCAGCTTGCTGGGGTCTCCGATTTTTTCGGAGAAGGTGGAGAAACTGGCGATGTCGGTAAAGTAGGCGGTGATGTTGGACTTAGAACCGCCCAGGGTGGGCATGATTTCATTGTTCACCATCTCGTCGATCAGTTCAGGAGAAATGTATTGCTTGAAGGCGTTACCCAGGAAGCGTTTTTCCTTGGTCTCGAAATAGAACTGGATAATCAGGGCGATAATGTTGGTGAACAGGATGGCGAAAATCTGCTTGGAGGCTCCAAGGTACAGGCCCTGTTCAAAGTAATGGTAGGCGATGCCCAGGTAGCCGCCCATCAGCACAAAGGAAAGCGCGATAGAGATGTAGCTCTTTACGTAAAGGCCCACCAGCAGGCAAACCAGGGCGAGCAACACCACGATAATCTGCTGGTAGCGTTCCTGCAGGGTCACCAAGAAATCGTCGTTCAGGATATTCTGGAGGATGGTGGCGTGGGTCAGCACGCCGGGGTAGTTTTCTTCGTGGGGGGCGGTCACAAAGTCGAACAGGGCCGGTGCTGCCGAACCTAGAATGAAAATCTTGCCCTGGAAAAGTCCTGGATCTACACGGTTCTTGGTGATGTCGTAATAGGACAGGTGCTGGAAAACCCTTTCCGTTTCAGCTGTATTGTATCGGCCCTTGTAGTTGATTTGGTAATGTCCCCAGCGGTCGATGGGAATCTGTTTCACCTTGCCGAACCGGATTTCCATACCGGCTTGCAAGTTGTGAATGCGTTCTTCGGAGGGGTTGATGATGTCTGTCAGCACGTCGTTGTTCAAAATGACCAGGTTGGATACCCACTTTTTCTTGGCGATGTCGTAATGGATATCCATGTCCATGGAAATATGGGTAGGCTTGTTTGGTGGAAGCCTCTGCAGTGAGTCCGCAAAATACTTGACGGTATTCACGATATAGGGAGTGATGACCGCCTCTTCGTCTTCTTCGCTGTCGGTAAGCACAAAACGGTTGGCACCTTCTTCGTCCCGCTTGACGGTGATGTTTTCGGCCACCTCTTTTTCTTCGTCTTCGCCCAGGGAATCCAGCATGGTGGCGTCAATCTGGAAAAGGGCGTCAGAAAGGGTCTCGTTCAACATCTGGCCTTCGAAGATTTCGAAGGTGACGCTTCCTTCGCTGTTCTTGGTGGCGATGATTTTTGAGGAAATGTCGATGAACTGGCTGTTTTCTTCGGGCTTCTTGGCGGCTTCCCTGATTTTTTTATGGAGGGCCAGGAACATGGGATAGCTGAACTGGGGGAAGGTGGTGTGGTAAAATCCCGAGGAATCCCTATAGATGCCAAAGGGCTTGCCAAGGTCGATGAACTGCCCCATCTTGATTTTCACGTTTTCCGGTTTCTGGTGGAAAAGGTGCAAAAGTGTCATCAGGGGCATGGTGGAATAAATCTTGCTTTCGGTTCCGGAGTAGAGCTCTGGATTGGGAAACCGGTAAAGGAGGGACACGCGACGGACCACGCCGTCGTCATCGGGATAGGCGTTTACCGAACCCATCTGGGCACCGGCTTTGGCCAGTTCCGGGAAGATGTTGTCCAGCAGGTCCTTGGGTTCGATGTTCTGGGCGGAGTCTACTTGTGAAAGTTCGAAGGTGGAACTGTAGCCGACTTCATCGGCCCGTTCGTCGGTGCTGAGGGGCCTCCATTGAGATTCATGCTTGTAGGACTGGTAGCTATCAAAAATGTTGCAGACGATGGTGTTCCCGCTTTCCTTGACGGCGCTCACCAGCATGGAGTCGTAGTTGTAGAAGGTGCGGATGTCGCCTCCCAGGGAATCCCAGGGCGTGTCTGGGCTCAGCTTGTTCAGCATGGTGGTGACCTGCTGGGTTTTCTGTTCGCCAAAATCGGCATTCTTGAACAAAATATCGAAGCCGATGGCCGATGCCCCTCCGTTGCTCAGGTTCTTGACCACGTCGGCATGGATGGAGCGGTCCCAGGTGTTGTAGTTTCCCAGTTTTGCCAGGGAGGGTTCGTCAATATCCACGATAAAGATGTTTGGGTCGTAATGACTGTTCAGGGCGTTCTTGTCGCCGGTTTCTTCAAGGTTGTGGGTCTTGCCCGTCTTTACCTTGAAGAACATGTCGTAGAATAGGTATTCAAGGGATTCTGCGCCGTTGCGGACCCCGTCCAGTTGTGGGTTCTGCACGTTGCCCAAGAACAAAATGAGAAAAACTAGGCCCGACGTAAGGCCGAAACCAATTAAAAGTTTCTTTAATTTTTTTGACAGTTTTATCTGCATATTGTCAATAATAATAAATGGGTTTTAGTTATATTTCCAATGCAATGGCGAAGGAGCTTTAATTTGGCAACTCAAAAAAAGAAAACCGGTCGTAAAACAACACCTGCAAAAACGGAACAGGTGGAAAATTCGGAGGAACGTTCCCTGGGGGCCATGGTGGTGGGCTACGGGCTCATCGCCCTGTCCGCTATAGCCCTGTTGTCTTGCATTAGCGTGGTCTATGTAGGTTCCGAAAAGGGAATCATGACTCGGTTCGGGGACTTCTTGAATTTTGCCTTCGGCAAGTTGCCCGTGATATTCATTATCCTGTCCGTGATGCTGTGGGGCTTGTTCATCACTTTCCAGGGCCTGCGCAAGAAACTGTTCCGCGTGGCACTCGGCCTTTCTATCGTGGGCCTGGACCTGTGCGTTCTGATGTCCATTCCGGTTCATGGCAAGGCGGGTGTTTCCGAAGATGTATTCATCATGCGGGGCGGAATCGTGGGCCGCTTTCTGGATTCCAACATCGTGGGCCCCCTTTGCGGAGACGTGCTGTTTATCCCTGTAATAATCCTTTCTCTAGTTCTGGTGGCGGTGCTGTTCTTCTGCTTTGGACTTCGTTTCGGTCACTTTGCTGCCCTGTTCCGCAAGATTCGCGGCATAAAGGAAAAAGCCCCTGCTGGTGAAGTCGATGGCGAAAGCGACGGGGAAGACTCCGACGAGACGACCACGGTCCGCAAGGGTATCACCATGGATGGGGATACCACCATCTTCAATATTCCCGACGCCTACAGGACCAAGCACAAGGGCGTGTTGAAGCCTTTCAGTGCCCGCAAGAACTGGATGGAGGCGGTGGACACTTCCGCTGCGGAAACGCCCATGGTGGACAGGGTCGTGGAAGGAACCCTTGTAGAGGGTTCCTTTGGAACGGTTGCAGAAACGCCTGCTCCGAAACCCTTGGGCGAGGACCCTGAAATTTTGCGTTTGGAAAAGGAACTTCGCGAGAATGGAACTCACATGAGTGCCCTGGAAATTCGCGAAATCCGGAACAAGATTGCCGAAATACGCCGTGCCCGTGAAGAAATCAACTGGGAAAACGAACGCCAGGGGAACCTGGTGGTGAAGGGCGCTGTTCGCGGAGGCGAAAGCGAAACTACGGACGAGGCCACTGTCGTA
The DNA here is from genome assembly GCA_937891805.1 of uncultured Fibrobacter sp. Lineage (GTDB taxonomy): Bacteria > Fibrobacterota > Fibrobacteria > Fibrobacterales > Fibrobacteraceae > Fibrobacter. Next base: position 11,153 of record CALATK010000125.1, read on the forward strand.
GCGGGAGCAGCACCCGAAGAGGCTACCGTTGTGGCGGGTTCTGTCGAAGAAACCCAGGCGGCAACCGTCGCGAAAACGATGGCCGACAATGTGGAGCCGACGCAAGTGGGCGACACAGAACCGCCAGCAGAACCCGATGAAGATGAAGAGGACTTTATTCCCCAGGTGGTCTCTTCGGACGAGGTGGATCAGGACCCGAGTTATGTGCCGCCTAGTAACATCGGCACCTCTTCTGGCGGCACGACCGTCACCGGCTCTGGCGTTACCGGTATTCCACAGCCTGCCCCGACGGTCCATTACGACGAATATAAGGTGCCCTCTGTAGATGAAATTCTAGATACCCACGAGCCCCAGCCGGCGGACTATACTGTAGATGAGTTGAACGCCATCGGCAAGATGCTTGAAGAAAAGCTGGAAAACTTCAAGGTGAAAGGCAAGGTGGTGGGTTGCGAGACCGGGCCTGTCATTACCCGCTTCGAAGTGGAACCGGGTCCGGGCGTAAAGGTATCCCAGTTCAGCGCCCTGCAAGACGATTTGGCCATGGCCCTGAAGGCGGTGTCCATACGAATCCTCGCCCCGATTCCCGGAAAGGGAGCGGTTGGTATCGAAATCCCGAACCGCAAGATGCAGACTATTTTTGGTCGCGACATTTTCGAGAGCGATGCCTTCAAGCCTTCTCCCGAAAAGATTGTCATGGTTGAACATTTTACAATCACTTCGGATGCGGAAGCCCCGACACAATGTTCCCCGTTCGAAATTTTAG
>CALATK010000126.1 GCA_937891805.1 uncultured Fibrobacter sp.
TTTCAGCGCCGATTGGGGCTTGCCAACGAACAGCGTGTTTCGGCATTCGGCGTCACTTTGCAGAAAATGCCGCTCTCCCTTGTGGTCCAGAATTTCCACCTTGTGCTGGGTGCAAATCCTGCCGCATTCGGGGAACCGCCTGCCGGTTGTGAGGGCACGGGCGAACGCGCAGTATTCGGAATGGAACGCGGGCATGTACTGGTGGAGCGTGAGTTCCAGACGGCTCCCGTCGATATCGCCAAGCAGGTCAAAAAGCTGTGTGGAGTTCAGGTCCCAGGAGGGGTGAAGCGTTTGCAGCCCCTGCGAGAGCAACCAGTCGTAACTCAGGCTGTTGGCGGCGTTCAGGCTGTAATCACCGGCGAGCGGGATGCCGCTTTCGCGTAATATGGCCAGTGCACCCAGGTTTCGCACCAGCGCAAAGTCGGGGCAAAGTCGCAGGATGTTCTTGAGGTAGTGGCTTTCTCCCGGCTTGTGGATGCGGAGGGTGGCCATGCCTGCCTTGAAACCGAGTTCACGAATTTGTTCTAGGGGCTTGTCGTATTTGACGCCCCAGTCAAAGTCCATGATGATGCTGTCTATATCGAGGCCTTCAAGGGCGGCGATTTGTTCAGGACGGCGGACAAGGACGGATATGACCGGGCGAGCGCCGTTTCTACTCGCAACTTTCGTGCCAAACTTCACGCTGTTGAGAAGTGCCCGTCCCGCAGTGGCGCTCGGATTCAATTCGTGCCATTCGCAGCGTTTGTTGTCGAGCTGTTCTATGGCCTTCTGGCGGAGTGTCCGCAGGAGTTTTCCCGGAATGAAGGCTCCGCCCTCGATGTCGACTTTGAGATTCCCGAGACGGTAGGCTGTTCCACTAAGTGCCGAAAGTTCTTTCTGAGCAAGTTCGCAAAGTCCATTGGCGGCGTCAACATCCTTGTTGCGAGATGTCTCCAGAACGGTTTCGCTTTCGGCTATCGCTTTGTTCTGGAATCCATCGCTTACCTCCAGGTGAAGCTTTTTCCCGATGTCACCCGAAAGGACCATGTCGACGGGGATTCTTTTCATGAATTCCCTGTCGGTAAAGGTCTTGCGCAGTTCCCGTTCCAGGGCGGGAGAGTCGTTGCGGTAACATTTCATTCCCGCAGTGACTTTGCGGGTGTCGAAATCCTTGCCGAATGTCAGGGTAAGCGTTTTTCCCTGCACCTTGATACCGTAGAGTCTCGAACCTATGCTGATATCCCTTTGCGAATCTTCAAAGAGTATTCCGTCGCCAGGGCGGGGGAGACCAGCGTTGCATTCAATGTCAATCTGCCCGCGCCCCACCTTCATAACCGTTCCGAGGAACATCCCGTGGTGGTTGCTGAAGGTGCCATCTACAAGTTCCTGGTGGTTGTCGCCGTCGAGCCAGCCAGTCCGGAGACCTCGGCTGAACAACACTTCGAGGGGCTCGGTGTCTATGTCTTGCAGGGGCTGGCTGTCCAGGGCCTTGCGATAGGCCTTCGCTACGGCGGCCACATATTCGGGACTTTTTAGACGCCCTTCGACCTTGAGGGAATCTACGCCGATTTCTTCAAGCTCTTTCAGTTTCGGGAGAGCACATAGGTCGTGAGGGCTGAACAGGTATTTGGCGTCGGTATCCCGATATTCCTTTCCGTCCACGAAAATGCGGTAAGGAAGCCTGCAGCTCTGGGCGCATTGTCCCCGGTTGGCGCTCCGGCCTCCGAAGTTTTCGCTGGTAAGGCATTGACCGGAATAGCTCACGCACAGAGCCCCGTGAATAAAAACCTCTAGTTCCAGATCTGTGGCGGCCTTGATGGATGCGATTTCCTTAAGCGAAAGCTCGCGGGCGAGTACAGCCGGGTGGAATCCCAATTGTGCCGCTAGGTTCACCGCCTCTGCACTGGATAAGGTCATTTGGGTGCTGGCGTGAATTTCCTGATTTGGAGCGATGGCCCGGATTAGCCTTGCTAGTCCAATGTCCTGGATGATGAAGGCGTCGGGCTTTAAAGATATAAGCTTTTCCAAAAAATCGGGGAGTTCTTGGAGTTCTCGTTCAAAGACTAGTACATTCATGGCCAAAAAGGTCCGAACCCCCCGAACACGGG
>CALATK010000127.1 GCA_937891805.1 uncultured Fibrobacter sp.
TTACCTTAAATTCTACCTTGCCGGACTTTACTTCGTCAGCAAGTAAATACTCTAAAATTCTCTGAGCCTGTGCTGTAATAGCAGGACCGATACCGTCACCGCCGCACACACCAATCTTAATGGTAGGAAGGGCTGCATAATCTACAAAATCGCCCTGTGCCTTCATTTCTTCCGCAAGTCCAACTCCCTCAGGCCCAGGTTCCATTTCAGTTTCAAGCTCCTCGCCGTCACCCTGAAATACAGCATTGTCGATGCAAGCCTCTACCTGCTTGTGGGGCTACAGACCTTTATACTGAACAAGTATGTCATCTTCAACTACGGCGAATTCAACCTGCCTGTATTGACGCTCGTGACAAGCGTTATCCAGCTGACCATCATCTTTGACGGAATCGGCCAGGCCATGACGCCCCTTGCCAACGTTTACCATGGCGAAAAGAATCCCGAGGGCGTGCGGAAGGTCATGAAAATTTCCATAAAGGCCGCACTGGCAGAAGGGCTGATCTTCACCCTGATTCTAGCCATTTTCGCCCCCATGATTCCCCACGCCTTCAATATCGAATCTCCCCTATTGCAGGAACTTTCCACCAAGGCCCTCTGGATGGTCTGCCCTACCTTGTGTTGCACCGCCCTACTTTTCCTTTTCACCTCCTATTTCTTGGTGAGGCAGTCCATCGGCCACAGCCTTACCATCTGCGTTCTCAAGGATTTGCTCATGCCTGTCCTGTGCGTGTTTGCCTTCGGGGCCATGATTGGCTTTTCGGGCGTGTGGGTGGGACTTTCCCTGGCACCGTTTCTTACCCTCATCATTGGCACACTGCTGTCCCTGTTACGTTTCAAGGGAAAGAAATTCCCCTTGTTCCTGGATGAATCCGAAAAGCACCATTACTCCTTCGATTTCTTGGTCACTACCGACAATACCATGAGCATCCAGCAGAAAGTCCGGGAAATCCTGACCCAGGAAGGCGTTTCAAGCAAGAACATCACCAAGGCCCTGCTGATCATAGAAGAGATTTACATGTTCCTGATAGACCACAATGCGCCCAAGGTTCTCTTGTCCGAACTCACCATAGTCGTGGGCAAGCACGTGCAGATGATTTTCAGGGACGACGGAAAGATTTTCGACATCACAAGCGAAATAAGCGCCACCTCTTCTTTCCGGGGATTTGTCCTGAAAAACATCATGATAAACCAGGAAGACAAGAAAAACCTAACCACCACGAGCTACAACAGGAATTTTATTATATTACCCTTGTAAATAGCAAGATTATGGACTTGGTATGGGCCACAAAAAAATAAAATTCAGTGAATCCACCCAGGCACTGTTCGAAGAAAACGAATGGAAGGCCAACAACCTCATTGCAGGTTCTTTCGGCATCTTGGCGTTAATCTACCTCATCATCGCCATCTGCTCCATTACCGGCGTCTTCGATGTTCCCGCCACGTGGGGGATTTTCTTCTTTGGGCTACAGACCGCCTTGTTTATCGCCATGATGTTTGCCATCAGGCGCCTGAACCAAAAGAAGTTTACCAAGTACGTGGGCCTCGTGGCTCTACTTTTGGCCATCAGCCTCTACACGGTCATATACTCCTACGGCGTGGAGCTCCTGTTTGCCATTCCCATCGTGCTGAGTTGCCGCTACTACCTGAAAAAAGTGACCCTGAACGTATCGATAGTGACAACTATCGCCTATATCGTTTCTAAGTTCCTGTCTTCTATTTACGGGCTTCCAGACATCAACATGGTCTCCTTTGTTCCGGGAACCATCATTACCATCACCAGCACCATGGACGCGGCCATTGCCGACGCCATCAGCCAGCTGCAAGGGGAAGCCCTGCACCAGTTCTTGGTGGACTACAACATCAACAACTTCTTCTACTGTATCGACAGCAACCTGGTATTCCTCTTGGCCATCATCTATGTCTGCTACAACACTACAAAGCGGATGCAGACCATGGTGCTTATCCAGGCGGACATTTCCAGCAAGAAGGCCGCCGTGGAATCGGAACTGAAGATGGGGAATTCTATCCAGATAAGCATGCTCCCCCACAATTTTCCCTCATCGGAATCCGTAGAAATCTTTGCTACCATGGACCCTGCTAAAGAAGTAGGCGGTGACTTTTACGACTTCTTCTTTATCGACAAGACCCATGTGGGTATCGTCGTGGCCGACGTTTCGGGCAAGGGAGTTCCTGCGGCCCTCTTCATGGTGATTACCAAGACCCTCATCAAGGACCAGGCCAAGCTGGGGCTTTCTCCAGAAAAGGTGTTCACCAAGGTGAACCACTCCCTGAGCAAGAGCGACGACGAGGGAATGTTCGTGACGGCATGGTTCGGTGTCCTGGACATGGAAACGGGTGTCTTGAATTATTCCAACGCAGGACACAACCCGCCCCTGATTTATATCGGAGGCAAGGATTTCCAGTTCCTGCGTTCTCCCAAACGCAAGTTGCCCCTGGCTGCCATGGATAAAGTCGAATACTACCAGGAAAGTATCACCCTTTCGGCAGGCGACAGCATTTTCCTCTATACCGATGGCGTTACCGAGGCCTGCCACCAGAAAGATTTCTACGGAGAGGCCCGCCTGACGGAATACCTGAACAAGAACCGCGACACCGATTTGGAAGGTGTTCTGCACGGGCTCAAGGCGGAGCTGGACGCTTTTGCCGATGGCGAACCGCAATACGATGACATCACTATGCTGATGATGAAGTATAAGGGAAGGGGCTAGTAATGAGTTGTGGGTTGTGAGTTGTGGGTTGTGAGTTGTGAGGCGTGATGGTTACGAGAGGTGCGAGGCACGAGGTTCGAGCATTGTCATCCTCGCTGTCATTCTGGAGCCACGCGGTGGCGATAGAATCACGAGGATCCGCTGGAGAAAACAAGAGTTAAGTTTTAGTTTGTAGAATTAAAAATCAGGGAACTAGGATAGTCAAAAATGTCAAACAATAGAGAAAACTGGGGTTCGAAGCTGGGAGTAATCCTCGCCGTGGCAGGTTCTGCCGTCGGACTCGGCAACTTTTTACGCTTTCCCGTGCAGGCGGCCACCAATGGCGGCGGAGCTTTCATCATCCCCTACCTGATTGCCTTTTTGCTTTTGGGCATTCCTCTTTCGTGGATGGAATGGACCCTTGGCCGTGCGGCAGGACTCCACCACCACGGTACCGCACCGGGTGGATTCCACTACATTCTCAGTAAAAAGCCCTGGGCAAAGCACCTGGGCTCCTTGGGACTTTTACCCCCGCTGTTCATCAGTTTCTACTATGTCTTTATCCAATCCTGGATTCTGGCCTTCACCTACTACTCCGCCACCGGCAAATTGATGGAAGTGGTGGCCGGCGGTTACGAGCCCATGAAGGAATTCTTCGGCAACTACATCATGCTGAACACCAAGGTAGGCCCCATTCCTGCCGCCATCCTGTTCTTCTTGATTACCTTCGCCTGCAACATGGGGCTTCTGTCCTTCGGCGTACGCAAAGGTATCGAGCGGGTAAACAAGGTGACCATGCCCATCCTCCTCATCATGGGCATTATCCTGGTGGTACGCGTACTTACCGTAAGCGATATCGGCAAGGGCCTTGCCTTCGTGTGGAACCCGAACTTCTCTGAAATGCTCAACCCCGCCGTGTGGCTTGCGGCGTCGGGCCAGGTGTTCTTCACCATGAGTCTTGGCATGGGTATCGTGTTCTGCTACGCCAGTTACCTGAAACCCAAGGAAGACCTGGTGCTTTCGTCCCTGACTGCAGGCGCTACCAACGGATTTGCCGAAATTATCTTGGGCGGCACCATCGTGATTCCCATGGCGGTGCTCATCGCCGGCAACAACATCGAGGAATGCGCCAAACTGGGCACCTTCGGTCTCGGATTCCAGACCATGCCCTTCGTGTTCGGGCAGCTTCCCTTTGGCGGATTTTTCCAGACCCTTGGACTTCTCCTCGGCGCTGTGGGGCGCATGGTCGGTGGCAATCATGTCGATGGTGCCGTCCACAATGCCCTCGATGAGAGCGGCTCTGTCCTCCTTGGAGCGGAGAGGGG
>CALATK010000128.1 GCA_937891805.1 uncultured Fibrobacter sp.
TTATTACTTGACCACAATGTTCACGAGCTTGCCCGGAACCACGATGGACTTCACGACGGTCTTGCCGTTCATAAATTCCTTCACGCGGTCGTTGTCCATGGCGAGCTTTTCGAGGGCGGCCTTGTCCATGTCCTTCGCGACGGAGGCTTTGGCGCGGACCTTGCCGTTCACCTGGAACACGACTTCGACGGTGTTTTCCACGGCCTTGGAGTGGTCGGCTTCCGGCCAGGCGACATTCGTGAGGGATTCGTTGTGACCGAGGATGCTCCACATTTCTTCGGCGATGTGCGGGGCAAACGGGTGCAACAACTTGACGAAGGTTTCGCACGGTTCGCGGTAGCGCTTGTCCATCTTCATCATTTCGTTGTTGAAGATCATCAGCTGGCTAATCGCGGTGTTGAAGCTCATGTTCTCGATGTCGCTCGTCACCTTGATGACGGTCTGGTGCATCACCTTCTCGATAGCATCCGGGGCGGTTTCATCCACAAAGACCGGAGCTTCATCACTGTCGCCCACCACGGAACGCCAGGCGCGGCCGAGGAAGCGGTTCATGCCTTCGATGCCCTTGGTCTGCCACGGCTTCACGGCGTCGAGCGGGCCCATGAACATTTCGTACAAACGAAGGCTGTCGGCACCGTAGTCGCGCACCACGTCATCGGGGTTCACGACGTTCTTCAGGGACTTACTCATCTTCGCCACAATCTGCTTGAGCTCGATGTCGGTTCCCTTCTTGAAGAACTTTCCGTTCTTCTCTTCCACTTCGTCAGTCGGGACCTTGGAGCCCGCGGCATCTTCGTAAGCGAAGGCAAGAATCATGCCCTGGTTGAAGAGTTTCTGGAACGGTTCGTCGGTAGAGACGAGGCCGAGGTCGAACAGGACCTTGTGCCAGAAACGGCTGTAGAGCAGGTGGAGCACGGCGTGTTCGGCACCGCCCACGTAGAGGTCCACGGGCATCCAGTACTTTTCGAGTTCCTTTGCCAAAAATGCATCGCCATTGCAAGCGTCGATGTAGCGCAGGTAATACCAGCAGCT
>CALATK010000129.1 GCA_937891805.1 uncultured Fibrobacter sp.
ACGAAAATTACAAGTGTAACTGCAATACCCATACCAACAGCATTAGAACGTTTAGTTGAAACACCAAGGAATGGACATAAACCCATAATTTTGTATAAAATTACATTTTCAGTTAAGAAAGCCGCAAAGGCAATACCTAACACCGGTACCAAAAATCCGTTGCCCATCAGAAGAGCGAGCAGGCATCCAACGGCAAAACCGATGATGGAGAATGTCTTGATGGACTCAAACTTGTTCTCACGTCCGGTTGCCTTCAGAATCTGCTCCACTTCATAGGATTCACGCTTGAAAAATCCTGTCGGTGTGTTGCCGGACATGACTTCCAGATCTTCTGCCAGCGTCGAGCCGCCATGGGATTTCACCAGACGCTCGAACAGTGCGGTAAATCGGATATCACAGATCGCCACGATGCCGATGGTCAGGAGAACGAATACGGATAAGCTAATCCACGTCATTTGCGCCCTCCTTTTTCATTGTGAATGCGGCAAGCTCACGGGCTGAGATACCGTTTTCCATCATGCGCTTCCGCAGAACATCCGAGATATCGGAACACTGGGTATGCTTGCCGGTGATCTTTATGTTTCCGTCCGCGTCCACGGTATTGTCCAGGACATCGTACCGGAAAAGTGTACGGGTGACGGTTTTGCCTTTCACGAAATCTTCGCCTTCGATGACCCGAGCGAGGGCTTCCATCTTGTCGTGGCTCTTGACCAGCAAAAAGCGCTGGCGGATATTTTCCACCGTGGTGGTCTTGCCCTCGATACGGGCTTCGCTGTATTCGCCCAGGTGTTCGTCGATAATCTCGATGACTTCTTTGGGCATGGTGGCGCTGAAAAGCGCCCGCTGGGCGTTTTCGGGAATCTTGCTCAGGATGGTTTCGACATCTTCCATGAATCCCATGTCCAGCATTTCGTCGGCCTCGTCCAGGACAACCGCCTGGACTTTGTCCAGGACAATCGAACCCCGCTTGAGGTGGTCGATGAGCCGGCCCGGCGTTGCCACGATGACGTTGGCGGCCCGCTTTAAAGCCTTGAACTGCACCGCAATGTCTTGCCCGCCATAGACGGGAACCACGTGGACCTTCGGAAGCTTCATGGCGTATTGCTGGATTGCTTCGGCCACCTGGATAGAAAGTTCCCGCGTAGGTGTCAGCACCAGCAGGGAGGTGTCCTTGCCGTTGAACTCTATGCGGGAAAGCAGCGGGAGTGCAAACGCTGCGGTCTTGCCAGTGCCGGTCTGTGCCGTACCCAGCAGGTTCTTGCCCTGCAGCAAGGCGGGAATGGCCTTCGCCTGGATGGGGGAGGGGGTCTCGTAACCGGCGGCCTTGACGGCTTCTAGAACTTCGGGAGCGAGGCCCAAATCTTCAAAACCCACTTCTTGTGGAGTTTCGTCAAGGATTGTCTCCTGTTCGTTTTCGAGATTTTCTTGTTCCATAATGACGATCTCCATAAAGGGAGTTGTGAGTAGTGAGTGATGAGTTGTGAGTAATATCCCTGTTTCTGATTTTCAGCGCGTCCTGATTCGTCTATAACTCATAACTCATAACTCATAACTGATAACTGCTCAAATATAGCTTTTCATTTTTATTATCATTTGGTAGATGAGTTACGAATGCAAATACTTGCGGAATACCTTTTGCGACAAGCGAAAAAAGGAATGCGACCCCGGTTCGCCCGGTTGCGTGCTGTTCGGCAAGTTTGCCTTCCCGTTAAAAACGACCCCTCCTAAAAAGAAAAAGGCGCCGCCAAGGGCGACACCTTAAACAGAAGGGCCTTACACGCTAAATCATCCGCAAGATTTCTTGGGTGGTCTGTTCGGCGAAACTGTTGTCCTGCACAAAGCGGCGCACTTCGGTGGGGTTTATCCTGGCATATTCGGACAGGGCTTTGCCGATGCCGTTACGGATGTAGTATTCGTCATCCTTGGCGCAGGTAAGGCAGAACTGCCGGAGCAGGGGCCAGTCGGTGCGGTCCTTGTACTGGATCTGGAAGATAATGGCGCTACGGCGAACCCAGATGTTCGGGTCCCGAATCCAGGAGGCGATCTTGGCATGGAGCGCGGGCAAGCGCAGGGCCAGGTCTCCCAGGATGCAGGCGGCGATAGTGTCCACCGTGTCCTTCCAGGCGCGGGTTTTAATCAGTTTCTTTAAAAAGTTGAGGTGCTGCCCTCCTAGCATGCCCTTGTGCCTGAACAGGTAGTCGCAGGCGGCGTACTGAATTTCCCGATAGGGCTGAGCCCACATGTCCTCTATCCGGCTCACCAGCTCCGCATCGTTCTTGGGAGGGTTCTTGTCGAATATGGGGTATGTCACTTCCCGACGGGGAACCAGTTTCACTCCGAGGAAGTCGAATTGCTCACGGGCCTTTTTGGACATTTCGTGAGATTCTTCTTCGTTGGCGATGGAACGCAGTGCCAGAAGGATATCTTGAGTGAATCGTAACATTTGAACTCAAAAATAGTCCTAAAAAAATTTTTTTTCTAGGTCTTGACAAGCATTTTTTTCAACTTTTTTTTGGAATTTTGAAAAATTTTGCGAAAAAAAGACAAAAAACACCCTTGACAACGGAAAAAAGGGAACGCTTTTGCACGGCCCACAAAAAAAGACCCCCTTGCGGAGGTCTCGAGAGGCAACGATCAGACTCGAACTGATGAATAAGGCTTTTGCAGAGCCGCCCCTTACCAACTTGGGTACGTCGCCAATGTGAGGCCTAATATAGGTAATGAAAACCCGTTTTCCAAGGGCAAAAGGCTAAAAAAACTAATTTTTAGGCCATGTTTGACGGTTTCAAGGCGAAAATGGGCTCTTTTCTGGTGAGCCTCTGGCTAAGGAGCCTCAGGGTTCGCCTGGAGACCCCCGAGGAGTTCGGTCCGGGCATTCTTGGAACTTGGCACAGGGACTTGCTTGCCAGCTGCGCAGCCTTCAAGGACATGGGGGTCCACGCTTTTGTTTCCCAGTCCAAGGATGGGGATTTTTTTAGCGCTACCGCCAAACGGCTAGGGTATATTGTCACAAGGGGGTCCGACAGTCACGGGGCCCTCAACGTGCGGCATCTGCTGGAATCTTTAAAGTCGGGACAGTTTGCAGGCATGGCCCTGGACGGCCCGCATGGTCCTGCAGGAATTGTGAAACCCGGATCCCTTTGGCTGTCAAGGAAATCGGGACGACCGTTGTGGGAAATCCAGGTGCAGTACGGCCGGCATTTCACCTTGCATACTTGGGACAGGTTTATAATTCCCTTGCCTATGTCAACAATTGTCGTGAGAATTAAGTATTTTTGTCATAAACAAAAGGAAGATGTACCGTGATTGCTTTAGCTCCAAAATTCGTGGCCTTTGACTTGGAAACGACTGGCCTTGACAATAAAAAAGACGAAATCATTGAAATCGGTGCCGTAAAATTCACTGTAGAAACCAAGAATGGCAAGGTGGTGCCCAAGCTGCTTTCCGAGTTTGAAACCTTCGTAAAGCCCAACATGCTGATTCCTGCCGAGGCTTCCAACGTGAACCACATCTACGACAAGGATGTGGAAAACGCGCCTCCTGTAGGCGAGTGCCTCAAGGGCTTTACGGCTTTCTGTGGTCAGGGCTCTATATTGATTGCCCACAACGCAAACTTCGATGCCAGCTTTTTGCGGGTGGCATACGCCAAGAATCCCCAGTTGGTGCCGGGGAATCCGGTGATTGACAGTCTTGTTGTTTCAAGGACAATCCTGCCGGAGCTGGAAAACCACAAGCTGGGGTACATGGCGAACCTGTTCAAGCGCCGTAACGAGATAGCCATGAGCATCGATTCCGAAAAGATGCACCGCGCCGTCTATGACTGCGAGATGCTTATGGAAGTTTTCGTGGCCATCCTCCGCCGCCGGTTCAAGGAAAAGGACTGGGAGCTGGGGAACATCATGGCCAACATGGCCAAGTACAAGGGTACTCCGCAGTTTATTAATAAGTGATTAGGACTATGAGGTGACAGGTCGGCACCTCGTGCCTCCCAAACCCCTAAATCCTAGCCCCTAGTCTCTAAACAATACACAAAACACCGCCAAAGAGGACTTTGGCGGCTTTTCAGTTTTGTTTGGCGAGAATTAGATGCCGAGTTCCTGGGCGACAGCCTGGATACCGCACTTGCTGATAGTGCGGAGGCCGGCGGCGCTCACGCGGAGGGTAACCCAACGATCTTCTTCGGGGATATAGAAGCGCTTCTTCTGGAGGTTGGGAAGCTGCTTCATCAACTTCTTACGGTTGGAGTGGGAAACCATGTTGCCCACGAGGCCGGCTTTTCCGGTGACTTCACAAATACGGCTCATAATAAAACTCCGTTGTTTTTTACGGACACCAATTTTAGTTAAAAGTGGTTGAATTGTCAAGACTGGGGGGCGTCTTGAAGTTCCTTTGGTAGGTTAAATTTGGTAGATTCCACCAATTTGACGAAATTTTCCACCTCTACGGGGGTGAATTTCGCCTTTATCCAGTCCACTACCTCCTGGACCAGGATCTCGGGGGCACTGGCACCGCTGGAGAGCCCCACGGTCTCCACCCCCTGGAACCATTCCGGATCCAGGTCGTGGACGGACTCGATCAGGTGGCTCTTGATGCCCTGTTCCAGCCCCAGTTCCATAAGGCGGGAAGAATTGGAGGAATTCTTTGCCCCTACCACCAGGAGCAGATTCACCTGGGAGCACAGGTCCAAAACGGCGGCCTGACGGTTCCCGGTGGCGTAGCACAGATCACCAGCCTCAGGCCCGATGATGTTCGGAAACTTTTCTTTCAGTTTGGCGATAATCTTGCGGGTTTCGGCTACGGAGAGGGTGGTCTGGGTGATGTAGGCGATTTCCTTGCCGTCGTGGAAAGAGAGCTTTTCGATGTCTTCTTCGTTCCTAATGAGGGTGATGGCGCCTTCAGGGAGCTGCCCCAGGGTGCCTTCCACCTCGGCGTGTCCGGCATGCCCGATCAGGATAATGTGGCGCCCGGCGTTAAAATGGCGCTTGGCGCTGAAATGGACCTTGCGCACCAGGGGACAGGTTGCGTCCACCACCTTCAGATGCCTATTTTCGGCGTCCTGGTAGATGTGGTCCGCCACTCCGTGGGCCGAAAAGATGACTACGGAACCTTCGGGAACTTCGTCCACTTCGTCGACGAAGATGACGCCTTTGGATTTTAGGGTTTCTACTACATAGCGGTTGTGGACTATCTCGTGTCGCACGTAGATTGGGGAGCCGAATTTTTCCAGGGCCTTTTCCACCACGTGAATGGCCCGGTCTACTCCGGCGCAGAATCCGCGAGGGGTGGCAAGAATCAGTTTCTTCATGTTTCTTTCTCCTTTTTTCCCCATTTGAGAGGGAGTAA
>CALATK010000130.1 GCA_937891805.1 uncultured Fibrobacter sp.
ACGAACGGGGTGCCAGCGGGAATGCTGTCGTCGAGAACCATGATGCCTGCGTGGTCGTCGCTGAGGCCGATTTCGTCTTCGGCGCAAATCATGCCGAAACTTTCCACACCGCGGATCTTGGACTTCTTCATCTTGAGGGTGCCGCCATCGGGGAGCGGGAGTTCCGCGCCAATCGGGGCGAGAACCACGGTCTGGCCTGCGGCTACGTTCGGGGCGCCACACACGACCTGGAGCGTTTCCTTGCCGTCGTTCACGGTGGTGATGTGCAGGTGGTCGCTGTCCGGGTGAGCTTCGCAGGTAAGCACCTTCGCCACCACCAGCTTTTCGTAAACCTTGCCCGGTTCTTCCATGCCTTCAACTTCGAGGCCGATGGAGGTGAGGGCCTTTGCAACTTCTTCCGCAGATTCCGGAAGATCAACGTGACGTCTGAGCCAATTCAAAGAAACTTTCATCTTTTCCTCTTTGGCACGGTTTTCGCACCGTCAGATAGCCGCAAAATCCGTGCCTTCTTAAATTTTCCCGGGTAAATATAGAAATTACGCCCTTTTTAACGCAGCGGGTATTCCTTGTATTCCTTGACGCCGAATTCCTGACGCAGGTAATCCCAGCGCACCAGACGGTTTTTCCAGTAGTACTTGCGGTACAGGCGGCGGGCTACGCGGCTGGTGAATTCGTAGGGGATGGTGTGGTGGTCGTCGGCCACGCTTTCCATGGAAATGCGGTGGTCCAGTTCGCCGTTCACCACATCCACCGTCTCGCCAACCTGCACGTCGGGAATGTGGCTCACGTCCACCATGGTGGCGTCCATGCACACACGGCCGAGAATGGGGCAGAGCTGCCCACGGATAAACAGGAATCCTTTGTTGTAGCCACCGCGGAGGTAACCGTCGCCGTAACCGATGGCCACGGTGGCGATTCGAGTGGGCTGCTGTGCCATCCAGTAGCCGCCGTAACTGACCGTCTCGCCGGGCTTCACGTCGTGAATGTGGCGGATGGTGGACTTGATTCGCATTACGGGCTTGATCGGCCACGGCGAAGGGGCGGCCCCCATGCAGTTGTAGCCGTAAAGGGCAAGCCCCGGGCGCACCATGTCAAAGTGGCTTTCGGGGCGGGTGAGGGTGCCTGCGGAACTGCTGCAGTGGCAGATGGCTGGCCGGAGACCTTCCGCTTCCAGCACGTCCACGAGCCGCGTAAATCTCTGGATCTGGATGTCGGTCTTGGGGTTTCCCGGCATGTCGGCGGTGGCCAAGTGGGTGAACATCCCTTCGAAATGCAAATTCTTGAGGCTTAATGCCGCCCGGATATTGTTGAAATCCTCGGCGTCAAAGCCGTAACGGTTCATGCCTGTATCAACTGCCAGGTGTGCCTTGCAGGTGGTGCCCGTCTCTTTCAGGAACTGGTCAAAGGCCATGGCGGTACGGATGTCCGTGATGGCGGCAGTCAGCTGGAATTCCACGAAGTAGGCGAAGTCAGAAGGAGTGCATGGGCCAAGTACCAGAATGGGCAGGTCCATGCCGTACTGGCGGAGGAGCATGCCTTCGCTGATGTGGGCCACTCCCAGGTAGTCTGCTCCGCCGAACTTGGCGGCAAAGGAGCAGGCGAGGCTCCCGTGACCGTAGGAGTCGGCCTTTACGGGTAAGAGAATCTTGGTGTTTGCGGGAATCTGGCTGCGGATGAACTTGATGTTGTTGCAGAGGGCATCCAGGTTGATTTCAATCCAATTGGGCCTTGCAATCTTGTTCAGGTCCGGCGGATTTTTTAGAAGATGTATTTTTTCGGCCATTGTTCGTGTAGTTCATTGAAATTCTTTAGTGCAAAATAGAAAAATCCCTGTATGTCAGGGATTTTTAATTGAGAACATGGCTTTTTTATATGCAAGGACTTTTTGTAAAACTTTTTGCCCAAGTGGTTCTGGCTTGGTATCCGGTTGTTAGCGTGTACAGAGGACCGACGGGTTTGGACCATTCTGTGTAAAGGCTGTCCTTTTTGCCAGTGCTGTCCCTGCTGCCCCACCAGATAATTCTTGCAGAAGCGTATGAAAGGCACAACTCCTTGATATCATTATAGGTCTTCTTTGCTTCCGTGTCAAAGTTTACCGAGTTGAGGTTTCCTTCGGAGTACTTGCTGATTTTAACCCGTTCCCATTTTTCGGGGGCTTCGTCGTTCCACTTGAATTCATAGACAAGACTGTCGATTCCGTTGGATTCCATTGTCGCATAGGTAGAAAAGCCGTCGTCAATGACAGCCTCGAATTCGTATTCGACTTTGGTGGTATCCCACCAGAATATGACAGCCGATAAACTCGGTGTCTTGAATTCTGCTGGCCTTGCAACGCTGATGGAATCAAATGGGTTTTCGGAGATTTCCGTTGTCTTGGCATCTTCCGCCGTCGCCGACACGGAGGAACTCGCAGGGGAATCCCCTGCCGATGAGGAGGAAGTGGAGGTGCTGGACTGGTCTGCGGGATTAGCGGAGGAACCGGGCTTGACGGTTGATGAATTGGAGGTGTTGTCGGCCGCCTCTTCTTCGTCTATGTCTACAGGACCGACCGTTGAACAGGCGCAAAGACCCAGGGCGAGGAGGGCGGACAGGCACAGTTTGCTGGCAAGTGTTTTTTTCATAACGACCTCATGCATAAGGAGATACGTTATGAAATATAGCAAGAATGTAAAAAAAAAAATACAAAGCGCGTAAATTAAAATTTACGCAAGTCCGCAAATAACCGTATTTTCAGGTCATTGCAGCGTCCCGATTTCCTTCAGGCTTTCTTCCAAGCATTCGCCCAGTAGTTTGGACAGGGCTTCCGCCGTGACTCTCGGTTCGCGACTGTCGGTGGACTTGCTCTTGTCGCACTTGCCTTCCCAGAGGGTGGTTCCTTGGGATACATCCGTGAGTGAAATGCCGAGGAGCAAATGTGCCGACTGGCCCCCACCGTTATCGACTTCTTCAAGGGCGCCGATGTTTCCGGAGAGTTCATAATCCGGCATGGTGCCGCCCGCCGCAATGACCGACTTGAACAGCCCGCTCTTTTCGGCATATTCGGCGACAACTTGGGTAATCATGTGCTCTGGCCGGCTTGCCCACAGGTCCAGTTCGTAGAACATGAAATCGTAGGGGGATTCCCGGTAGACGATTCCCGTGCGCTGGTAGGCGGGGTCGATGGTGAATTTTTTTATGGCTACAGTTTTTTGTGCAAACTTTGCGCTTGCCTTGGGCTTGGAAATGTTTTCTACGGCGAGGGTGTAGTAACGCGTGGGTTCTGTGGTTCCTCCGCCGAAACATCCTACCAGGGCAAACGTTAGCAACAACAAGGTTGCAAGATTCCGGGCCGCGGTACGGAATAACGAGCAATTAATCATTTGCGCCTCTCCTTGGTTTCTGAATGGATGAGCATCGAGGGGTTGTTCTTGATTTTCTGCGAAAATTCTTCTAGGTTCGAAAGCACGGCGTTCAGTTCCGTGACGGCGTTTCCAACCTGGTCTTCGTTCTTGTAAATCATCTGGTCTAGCCGTTTGGTCAACTTGTTGACCGAAGCCATGGCCTGGTTCAGGTTGTCGTTGATGTTTTTTGTATCAATGGCTTCCAGTTTTTCTTTGAGGACATCCAGGTCTTCTCCCGCCTTGGCGGCAATTTTAGCCTCCTCGATCTCGGTCATGATATTTTTCATGGAACCGGCGGCTTCCGAGATGTTGTTGATGGGCTTGTCCAGATTCTGGGAGAGGCTGCTCAGGTTCTTGGTGGCCACTTCCAGGTTCTTGATAGCCTTGCTGATGTTTTCGGCATTTTCAGAAGAAAATATGTTGTTCAGGTTATGCAACAGCGTGTCGACCCGGCCGACGATGTTTCCTGCCTGGGAGGCTATTTCGTCAAAGGCGGATTCCTCTGCTGGCACAAAACCACCTTCGGGCACGTCGGGCTCGTCAAAGTTACCGCCCGAAAGGATTATCTGTTTTTCGCCGGTAAGGGAGATGCCGTGGGTCATGCCTGCCCGCGTCCCTTTTTTGATGGGTGTTCCTTTGTCAACGCGGAAGGACACGATGACCTGGTTCAGGTTGGCCGAGTCGATGTGGATTCCGGTTACGTTACCCACGTCGATACCGTTCAGCTTCACGTGGGCCTCGCCGTATAGACCTGTGACGGACTTGTTGAAGATGGTGTAGTAGTTGTCGTATTCCCTGTTCAGGTATGTCGAAAGCACATATCCCAGAAATACCAGGATAAGGATTCCGCATAGAAGCATGAATGCGCCAATTCGGACCCGCTCTTTTCGTGTGGTTTCCATGGTTACTCCAAATCAGTCCACAAAGTTAAAATGGTAATAGTCCTTGTTGTCAATCTCTTTGGGACTTTCCCTGTTAAAGAAGGATTTTAAAACGGGAAGCTCGCTTTCCATACCCTGCTTCAAGGTTCCGTCCATAAGCACGTAGCCGTCCTGTAAATAAATGAATCGGTCGCAGATGATCTTGATACTTTCCAGTTCGTGACTCACGATGACCATGGACACTCCCAGGGTGTCCCGGAGCTCCAGCAGGAGTTCGTCCAGGGAGCGGGCCGTCACCGGGTCTAGGCCTGTTGAAGGTTCGTCGCAGAACAGCAGTTCCGGCTTCAGGGCTATGGCACGTGCAAGGGCGGCGCGCCTCTGCATGCCTCCCGAAAGTTCCGCCGGATACTTGTGGAACGCGTGCAGCAGATGCACCTTTTCGAGCCTGTCGGCCACGATGGCCTCCATCTGGCTCCTGGGCATGTAGGGCATACTCCGGATAAGGGGCATCATGGCGTTTTCGGCGACGGTCAGGTCCGAAAGGAGCGCCCCGTTCTGGAAAAGCACGCCCATGCGCATTCGGGTGACATAGTCCAGCCCGTTTTTTGCCGAGTAGGTTTTTCCGAAATAGGTGATGTTTCCGCTGGTCGCTTTAATTAGCTTTAGGATGTTGTTCAGGAGGGTTGACTTCCCGCAGCCCGAACTTCCAAGAATCATGCGGATTTCGCCTCTCCGCACGTCAAAGGAAATGTCGTGGAGGACTTCTTTGCCCTTGTACCCTGTTCTCAGGTGTTCTACTTTGAGTGTAATATCGTCGTCCATGGTAACTCCTAGTAGAATGCGAAACTGAAAGCGCAGTCGGCGACGATGATGCTGGAAATGGAAATGACCACGCTGGAGGTGGTGGCGTGTCCGACGGCGTCGGCCCCACCGACGGCGGTCAATCCCTTGTGGCAAGAAATCATGGTGATGAGCCAGCTAAACACCACGGCCTTTACGGTACTTTTCAAGAAAAGGATTGGTGGAATTCCGTCGCGGATTTCCTGGAAGTAATTGGCAAAGGAAATGTCAAAGAAGAAGAAGGCGATGAGGAACCCGGCAAAGCAGCCAGCAATGCCAGCGCAGAACGAAAGGATGGGCGTGCAGATGGTCATGGCGATAAAGCGGGGAACCACCAGGTACTGGACAGGAGAAATGGCCATGGCCTTGAGGGCCTTGACCTCTTCGCAGACGCTCATGTTGGCAATTTCGGCGGCAATGGATGAGCCGGAGCGGCCCGCCAGGATGATGGTGGTCAGGAGCGGACTGATTTCGGCAAAAATCAGGTAACCCAGGCCCGAGGCCAGGTAGGACCCTCCGCCTACGGCCTTGAGCATGAAGGAACTCTGCAGGGCCATGGTAAAGCATATCAGGGCCACCATTAAAAAACAGATGCCCATGGCTTCGGCACCGAGCCTGTTGATTTGCTTAGCCGTCCCGCCGAACTTGCTTTTTCCCTTGTCGAAGTGTCCGTACAGGCTCCAATAGATGCAGGTGTTCAGGAGGACAAAAATCTTGGCGACACTCCTTGCGACAAGAATCGTGTTTTCGCCGAGCCTTTCGAGAAAGTTCTGGTTGTCCTTGTTCTTTGGGGGAATCTTCGGCTTTTTGAGGTGTTGCAGATGAAACTTGATGTCGTCGTTAAAGTGGGAGAGGGTAAGCTTGTAACCGCTTTTTTCGCTGGTGTCTGCCAGGAGGGCGAAAAAGGCGTCGCCGCTATAGTCCATGTACTTCAGGCTTTTCCCATCCAGGAGGAGGGGCCCGCGCTGCAGGGCCTTTCTGCAGTTTTGCAGCAGGACCCTGCTGTTTTCAGCAGTGAGGCTTTCCGGAAGTATGATGGTCTTGCTCTGCATGCAAAATCCTAGAAATTGTCATCCCGGTCAAACATGTGGGTTACGAATTCTACCACCAGTTTCTCGTAGGCTTCGTCGCTAAAGATAGTCTTTTGCATGAGGTCTATCGCCTCTTTTGAGAGTTTGCCTGTCTTTGCAAGTTCTGCGCCGCCTTGCCAGTACCGTTTGCGCAAGATGTTTAGCCTGCGTTCCCCGCCCCGGTGGTGCAGGGCCCGCATCTGGGGGCAGGCCACAAGTTGGTAACCCTCGTGACCTAGGATAATGTCGAACTGCTTTACGATGGGCTCGTAAACAACGTCGATGTCGCACCAGGCACAACTGGACAGCATGATGATTTTCTGCCCTTCCTTCTGGAACTGGAGCCCGTGGAGGTTAGAATTGGCCGCGTTAACGCCCTCTCCCAGTTTTTGACCCATGTAGGGGTGAACCATTCCCACGATACGGTCCATCAGCACCTTCATCTGTCCGGGGACGCCGAATAGGAACAGCGGGAAACTCCAGATGACGATGTCTGAATTGATGAGTCTTTCACGGATGGCGGGAACGTCGTCGTCCTTGATGAAACAGCTTCCGTCGGGCCGGCCCCAGCAGCTAAGGCAGCCCCGGCAGGGCTTGATGTTCATCTTGTCGATGAAGATGTACTCGGTTTCGAAAGAACCGTTTTCTTCGAGGCCCTGTACAAAGGCCTTGGTGGGAATCAGGGTGCCACTCCGTTCGTTCTTGGGGCTAGCCACCATTACAAGAATTTTTTTTGTTTCTGCCATTCGAGGGTCCTAGTTCCGCTAAACTTAAATTTCCAGAAAAGTCTTCAGGTCGTCCATGCGCTGCTTGGCCATTTCGACGCCGTGGTTGTAGGATTCGTTCATCTTGTCCATGTCGGTATCGAACTGGTCGCAAAGGTCAATAATTGGGCGAATCAGGAACAGTTTCCCTTTTTTTTCCAGGGCTTCCATCTGGATAAACTTTTTTTCGTACCGCTTGAGCCGTACCATCAATGCTCTAAAGAGATTGGGGTATTTTTGCTTGTACATGGGGTTGAGTATCGCTCTGTACTTGCGGAAATCCGTCACCGCTTCTCCCGGGTAGTGGGTAGAAATGGCCACTACCTTGTCGCACCCTTTTTCGAAGGCCCGTTCGTAGGGGATGGGTTCGGTAATGCAGCCGTCGGCGTAGTGCTTGTCGTCTAGCTTTGCCATGGGGAAAAGCATGGGCAAGGCGCAACTGGCGCTAATCAAATCCAAAAGACGTTTCTTGTCTTGCTTTTCGCTCTTGAATTCGGCCCGGCCCGTTTCGCAACAGGTGAGGCCGATTTCGCATTCGACCCTGGAACTTGCGTAGGCTTCAAAGTCCAGGGGCATTTCACCGTCGGCAGACAAGTAGTTTAGGGCATGAAATTCCTTCTGGATGCCGATATACTTACTGGCCCATTTCTTGCCCTTTTGGAGACGTGTCGGCAGGACGATAAAGCGGAGACGCCCCTGCTGGCGGGGAATGTAATTGATGGCCGCGTGGGCCCCGGCAGAAACGCCTGCAATGTAGTCGAAGGGGATGTCTTCGTCCATGAAGGTGTCCAGCACGCCTGCGCTGAACATGGTCTGGCGAGAGCCTCCTTCTAGTACAAGGCCCGTTTTCATGCATTCCCCCTATTTTGAGCATTGTCATTCTGGAGGTCCGTAGGACCGATAGAATCCACTGCTTTCGTGGACCCTATCGCTGACGCTCCAGGGTGACATTCCACAGGTGTTTCTGCGGCAACGGGCAAAGCCTTCGGCTCGGCTATGCCAAGGGCCTGCTGCTTGAGCTGCCAGATTTTCTGCCTGAAATATTCGCTCCGTTCTGTTAGATGTCTTGAAGAGGGGATTCCCTTCACCCGTTCAATTTTTTCGGCGTCTCCTACCACTATATGTGTGCGGTGTCCAAATTTGTAGATGCCGTCAAGACCGACAGAAAGAACCGGCGCTCCGGTACTGCGTGCAAGGAAGGCAAAGCCCGTCTTGAACTCGTTCAACAGCCCGTCGTAGCGGCACTTGCCTTCGGGGAAAATGATGACGTTGTTCCCTTTTTCCAGTTCGCGTTTGGCAAGCAAGGCCCATTCGGTGTCCATGTTGAACCGGTCACAGGGAATCACGCATTTTGCGCGGGTCAGCGCCCAACGAAAATGGGGATCTTCAATCTGGTCCTTGGCCACCACGATGCTCTTGTGTGAAAAAAATACGGCAAGCATCATGATGGGGTCCAGCATGCTGGTGTGGTTGGCGATAATCACGCAGGGGTGAGTGAGACGGGCCGACTTCACGGTTTCACCTGTGAACTCAACCTTCGGTCGGAACCAGGCGAACATAAAGACCCGCACCGTGTATATCACCACGATGACAACGAAATGCATGAAGCATTCCACCAACGGGTTTTTCCTTGAGTTCCTAGCCACTAACCACTAACCACTGACCACGGATTTCTATTTCCCTAAGGATTCCTTTGGGATACTCGTAAAGGTGAGGGCGCCCTTGGCGTGGACGTTTCCGTTCACCTTCACGATGCAGTCAAAGCCCACCAGCACGCCCCCTTCCTTGGTCTTTTTGACAGAAATTTCTAGCTGGTCGCCGGGGATTACCGGCTTCACGAACTTAAATCCGTCAATTTTCAAAAGAACATACAGGTTCTTTTCCAAGTCCTCGGCAGGTTTTTCAATCACCAGCGAGCAGAGCTGGGCGCAGCTTTCCACAATGAGAACGCCCGGCATAATCGGCGTTCCCGGGAAATGTCCCGTAAAATACGGCTCGTTCACGCTCACGTTCTTGAGACCCACGGCGGATTCGTTCGGCGTAAGTTCCGTCACTTTCTCGATCATCTGGAACGGCGGACGCTGTGCAATCTTTTCGCTGATTTCGTAAATGTTCATCATAGGGAAAGTCCTCCGTCCAGCACAAACACCTGGCCGGTCACATAGGCGAACTGGTCAGAGGCCAGGGCCGACACGATGTTGGCCACTTCGTCGGCGGAACCGAAACGTTTTAAGGGAATCTTTTCGAGGTACCCCTTGCGGGTCTCTTCGGGAATAGCCTCGATCATCTCGGTCGCGATAAAGCCCGGAGCCACGGCATTCACGCGGATACCGAAACCGCCCAGCTCCTTCGCGAGGGTCTGGGTCAGCGAGTTCACGGCTCCCTTCGTGGCACTGTAGACGGCTTGGCCGGCAAGAGCGAACTTCGAGGACACGGAACTCATGTTGATAATCACGCCGGATTTCTGCTTGTACATCTTCACGGCCACCTGCTGGGCACAGTAGAAGTAGCCCTTCACGTTCAGGTCGAAGCACTTGTCCAAGGTTTCCGGGTTCATCATCATTAGGTATTCGTCGCGAACGATGCCCGCATTGTTCACCAATACGTCAATTCGTCCGTAGGCCTTGAACACCTCGCGGACCATCACCTTCACCTGGGAGAGGTCGGCCACGTTCGCCTTGTAAACCATGCCGTCGCCACCTTCGGCCTTGATCTGGTCAAGCGTGGCATTCGCCGCCTCGTCGGAACTGGAGTAGTTCACTACGACGGTGTAGCCGTCACGGGCAAGGCGCAAGGCGCAGGCCTTGCCGATACCCTTTGAAGCACCTGTTACCAAAGCAACTTTCATGTTTTCGCTCCTTCTACCTGAAACTATTTACCGAAAATGACTGCGCTGTAAGACCCGCCTGCCGCAAACGAAATCACCAAAATTTTCTTGAGGCCAGTCGCATCGACCTTCTTGGATGCCACGGAACCGTCTGCTGCAACAAAGTAGGCGTTGTCACCAGCAAGTTCACCACTCAACAGGAGGGCCGCTTCGGCTGCAGCCAGGGCAGCAGACCCCGCACGTCCTTCGCCGGTACGTTCCTTGACTTCGAAGAGCGGCATCGTGGAAAGTTTTTCGCCGAACACGCGCTTGAGGGAACCCTTTTCGATATCGTCAATCCGCTTGCAACCGTTGGCAAAGCCGCAGACAGCATCGATTTCACCGGCGGAAATTCCCGCATCGGCCAGGGCATCTGCAATGGCCTTGTCGAGGGCGTTTTCGGAACCGGCGAGTTTTCCAAATTTCACGTTCTTGCGGCCGTGCCCAAAGCCCAGCGCATAGCAGTAAACCTTGGCTCCCCGGGACTTGGCATAAGAATCTTCTTCGAGCATGATAGACACGGAACCATCGCCCACCACAAAGCCGTCGTTTTCGGCATAGGGTGCGACCACATTATTTGCCGCCACGCCAAGTTTCTGGGCAAATTCCGTAATAATCGGCAGGTTTTCGTCTGTACCGGTGGCCATCATTGCCTTTTCCTGGCCGTCGTGAATCACGTTCATGGAGTAGCCGATACTGTCGAGTCCTGAAAGTGGGCCTGTGGTAATGGTGACGCCGTAGCCCTTGATGCCGGAACAAATGGAAAGGTAGCCGCCAGCCGCATTGTAAACGGTGTGGGGGAACTTGAAGGCCGAACCCTGGGAGTTGCCTTCCCGTGCAATCAGTTCCTCGAAATCGTAGGTGGCGCCGAGGCCGCCTTCGCTGGTGCCTACGATGATGCCGATATCCTTGGCGTTGTCGTCGGTCACCGTAAAATTCGCATCTTGGAGGGCGCGCATGCCGGATACCGTCTGGAGTTGACCTAGGTTGTCCAGTTTACGGTAGAAGGCCATCTTGACCCCAAGTTCCTTGTAGTCTTCGAGGGCGATTGTGGAATGTACCGATGGGGATTCGGGCTTCTTGTCTGCCTTTACTGCTTCCAGGTAGGCCGCCTTGCTGTTGCCCAGTGGAGAGACGATTCCAAGACCGGTTACGGCAATCTTCTTGCCTGCCGCAGACTGGGCGGCAACTTCGCCGGGGATTTTCGAGAAAACAATGGCCGCATTTGTGCCGCCGAAGGCCACGTTGTTGCTCAAGACACACTTGAGTTCCTTGTGGCGGGCTGTGTTCTGCACAAAGTCCAGCGCTCCCACCTTTTCCTTGAGGGCGGCGGACTGTTCTTCGGTGTAGGGGAAGGTTGGGAGGACCGTATCCGTGGTTAGTGCCTTGATGCTGAATACGGCTTCGATGGCGCCGGCCGCTCCCAGGCAGTGCCCTGTGAGAACCTTTGTGGAACTTACGGAGATATTGGAGTTGTTTTCGCCAAAGAAATTCTTGAAGGCGGTAATTTCGGCATTGTCGTTTTTGCCGGTGCCCGTGCCGTGGGCGTTCACGTAGCCGATATCGGACTTGTCGATGCCGGAATTCTTGACGGCGCGGCTGATGGCTTCCATCAGGCACACGCCATCTTCTCTGGGGGCGGTGATGTGGTTTGCATCGCTGGTAACGCCAGAACCCAGTATTTCGCAGTACTGCTTTGCAGAACGCTTCTGGGCATGTTCGTAGGATTCCACGATGACGATACCCGCACCTTCGCCTAGGGTAATGCCGTTACAGCGGTTGAAGGGGGAACAACCGTTTTCGTCCAGGGCGTGGAGCGAAAGGAATCCAGAATAGGGAACCGCCGCAAAGGAATCGGCTCCGCCTGCGATAACCACGTCTGCCTTGCCGGCACGAATCAGGTCGCAGGCGACGGCTATAGAAATTGTGCCTGCAGCACAGGCGTTTGCTACATTGGTGACGATTCCGCCTGCTTCGCAGGTTTCGGCTACCTGGGAGGCGATTGCCGCAATGGGCATCTTGGCAATCTCAGAAACATTGCGACCGTGTTGGTGGTATTGTTCAATAGAGAGGACGCCGCCTACGCAACTGCCGATAACCACGCTTACGCGCTGGTCGTCGTTAAAGTTTGCAAGGCCGGCATCGGCCAGTGCTTCTTTTGTGGCCTTGATACAAAGTTTGGAAACTCGGTCTTTTTCTTTTGGTGCGTCGATTTCGTCTAGGGTGTCGCACTTGACTTCAGCAGCCAAGTCCGCATAACATTTATTGGTATCCACCGAGGTGGTCTTGTGGATTCCCGAAACAGAATTCAGGGCGCTTTTCCAGGTTTCTTCAACATTGTTACCGACGGCGCAAATGACGCCAAGGCCAGTAACTACACAGCGGCGTTCGTCAGGAGTCATAGGATGTAGACAGGGTTATGCTTTGTGGGCTTCTATATAGGCGGCAATCGTATTGATGGACTGGAAATGTTCCTTGCCGACGCCGGTCATGGACACATTGAAGTTGCTGTCCACGAAGGAAATGATTTCCAGGGAGTCCACGGAATCCAGGCCGATTTCTTCGCCGAAAAGCTCGGTGTCGTACTGGAGAACGTCGCCGTCTACCCCCAGGTCGGACATGAAAAACGCCTTCAATTTGCTTTTGACTTCTTCTTGATCCATTTTTTACCTCGAAAATTTTAAAAAATAACAAGATAAAAATAGAAAAATATATGGATTTCTCGTTAAAAACGCCGACTTTTCCGATGTAGTTACCAATTTTCAAGACAGAAAAGCGAGACTTTTTATGGGAATATCTTTTTGACTTGCTGAGGCAATTCTCGCGTGGGTTGCCCATTTTTTAAGAAACAGTGCACGGATGAGCCTGTGGTGCAGAGCGCTCCATCGACAAAAACCTTGTAGTCGAATACGAAGTGGAGAGCCCCCTTTCGGGTCAAGGTGGTCTCGATATCCACAAATTCCCCATAGTGGGTGGGGCGCTTGTATTGGACTTCCAACTTGAGGACCGGGCTTACAAAGCCTTCTTTTTCTATTTCCAGGTAACTAGCTCCCAGGGAACGGAAATAGTCGGTACGGGCCAGTTCGAACCAGACGGGATAAACGGCATGGTGGACCACCCCCATCTGGTCGGTTTCGGCATAGCGGACTTCGATTCGGGTGGTGTGGGTGTGGTTACAAGGGGTCATAGGGAAGTTGTTGAGTTAGAGGTTGGTTAAAAAGCCTGTCGGACATAGAACGAAAGACCCAGGTGGTCGAAATCCACCCAGGAAAAATCCGCGCGGGCAAACAGGTTTTCTTTCAGGTTCAGGCCGAGCAGAGCGCCTATCCCGACGGACTTGTGCCAATTGTTTCGCATTAGCTCGCTGAAATGGTCTCCGGACTTGCCTCCTTCGAAAAAGACATGACTCCCGAAACGCCAGAACAAAAAGCGCCGGATTTCTGCCTGAAGGATGACCGCCTGGTTGTCGCCAAAATAGAGACTTTCCACTCCGCGGAATCGGCATATTCCGTCTGGGCCAGCTAGCATGTCGAAGGGGACGTCTCCGCCGGAGCGCATCCAGAGAAAACCGAGAGCCAGGGAGGTTTGCAGGGGTGTTTCGGTATAGCCTCGCAAGTCCAGGGATTCCGTGTCGAAGGTGTAGTCTCCGAAATGGCTGTTGTAGAACATCTGTTGCCACTGCAAAAGGTAACCGTGGCGGGTCCAGTTGGTGTTGTCCCGGGTGTCGAGCCCAAACAGGTAACCGATGCCGTTTCGCCAGCCCGAATGGGTATCCGGGGTCTTGATGGTCTCGCTTTCCTCAAAGTCTATGTCCGAATGCTCCACGTGGATTTCGACGCCGTACTTGAGGCTCTGGGGCAGTCCTATCCTGGATTCGACCCTTGTGCCCAGCTGTAATTTTTTTCGGTCGTAGTTGACGAATTTGTCTATGTCCGGGTCGTTGCCTCTCCCGAAATAGCTGGCAATCCAGTCCTGGTACTTGAGCAGGCTCCAAAGGGTGACCCGGTCGTGGAGAAAATAGAAATAGGGCTCCAGGGCCAGGTGAAGCTGGTCTCTGGTGGAACCGTAAGCGGTGAACCCGATTTCGGGCACCTTTCCTCCTTTCTGGTCGGGCTTCAGGAAGAATAGGGCCATGAAACCGTACTGGAATTCGGTTTCTTCTGTATACCCCAGGACCGGCACTACGGAATAACGCTGGAACACGTCTTCATGTTCCAGGTCCATGTTGATTTCCTTGCTGGAGGGAGGAGCGGAACTAGACTGTGCAAAAGCGAAAATCGCTATGCACAGGTAGAACAGAACGGCTCTCCGCATTATCATTTTTGGTTTGCTTTTTCCAGCTCGCGGGCGTTGATAATCAGCATCTGCAGGCGATTTTCGATGTTTGCAAAACTGGTATCCGGGTCGTAGTCAAGACTAAGAATCTGCACGTGGGGGCAGCGTTCCTTCACGGCCTTGGTAAGGCCACGGCCGGAGATGTGGTTTGCAAGGCAGGCAAAGGGCTGCAAGATGATATAGCTGTTCACGCCGTGCTGTGCGTTGTACAGGATTTCGCCCGGAATCATCCAACCTTCGCCCGTGTTGTAGGTGGGGTCGATGATGTCGGACACGTAGTCCTTGAGTTCCACGCAGTCGGCGTGGTGCTCGTACAGCTTGAACTTGTGCATGGACTTGCGGGCGGTTTCCACGGCGTGGGTATAGACCCTTGCCGTCACGCCGCCTTCCACGCGGTCCATGATGGGGTTCGCGGAGAACCCTCGCTTGATCTTTTCGGCGCGGACCACCTCGTCCACGCGGAAAAAGTCCGTCATGCCCGGCAGGTAGACTTCCATGCCGTTGTTCATCAGGTAGTTTTCCACAAAGCCGTTGGCGCTGGGGTGGTAATTCATGAGGATTTCGCCAAGTACAGCTACGCGGGGCTTGCGGATGCCCTTCTTGCGTTCTTCGGTGATTTCGATTCCGTTGAAGGCCTCGATGCACTGTTCAAAGACTTCGATGAGCTTGGAGGGCCGCACCAGCTGGGCGGTGGTCAGGTGGCCTGCGACGGCAATCACCTTGGGCATCCATTCGTCGTAGACCTTCTGGGTGTCGCCGGCGTTCACTTCGTAGGGGCGCACGGCACGGTACATGGTCTCGATGGCGTCCATGGTCACAAGGCCCCACAGCATGTGGAGTCTGAAGTCGAGGCCCAGCTGGAAGCCGGGGTGCATGCCCTTGTAGTCCACGCCGGTGGTAATGATGGTCACGTCCTTGAAACCTGCTTCGTCAAGGGCCTTACGGGCGAGTACGGCGTACTGCACGGCGCGGCAGTTTTCGCAGTTCTTGGCAAGGCACATGGAAACCTGGTTCTGCGGAACTTCGGGGTGTTCCACCAGCCAGCGGAGGGCTTCGCCGATGTTCACCTGGCAGGGGAAGCAG
>CALATK010000131.1 GCA_937891805.1 uncultured Fibrobacter sp.
GGTCGATGTAGCGCAGATAGTACCAGCAGGAGCCTGCCCACTGGGGCATGGTGTTGGTCTCGCGGGTGAAGTTCTCGGAGTACTGAATCCAGCTGGTGGCCTTCACGAGCGGGCCGCGGGGGTCGCCGCTGGGCTTGAAGTCTTCCATCTCGGGTTGCAGGAGGGGCAGCTCGCTTTCGGGGATGGCGTAGTGGTTGCCGTCTTCGCTGTTCCAGACGATGGGGAAGGGTTCGCCCCAGTAGCGCTGGCGGCTGAAGAGCCAGTCGCGGAGCTTGTAGTTCACCTTGCCGTGGCCGTAGCCCTTTTCCTCGAGCCAGGCGGTCATCTGCTGCTTGGCTTCGGGGACGCTCAGGCCGTTGAAGTGCTCGGAGTTGACCATGGTGCCATCGTACCCGCAGAAATCCTGCCAGGGGGTGTCGGCGTTGTCCGGCTGCACCACCTGGATGATGGGCAGACCGAATTTCACGGCGAACTCGTAGTCGCGGCTGTCGTGGGCGGGCACGGCCATGATGGCGCCGGTGCCGTAGCCGGTGAGCACGTAGTCTGCAATCCAGATGGGAATCTGCTTGCCGTTCACCGGGTTGGTGGCATAGGCACCGGTGAACACGCCGGTCTTTTCCTTGGCGAGTTCAGTACGGTCGAGGTCGCTCTTCAATGCGGCGGCGTGCACGTATTCCTCCACGGCGGCCTTCTGTTCGGCAGTCGTGAGTTCCGGCACCATCGCATGTTCCGGGGCGACGACCATGTAGGTGGCACCGAACAGCGTATCGCAACGGGTGGTATAGACGCGGAGCTTGCGGTCGGTCGGCTTGCCGTTAGCGTCGGCAATCGGGAAATCCACTTCGGCACCGTAGCTCTTGCCAATCCAGTTCTTCTGCATGTCTTTGACGCCCTGCGGCCAGTCGAGCTTGTCGAGGCCCTTCAGCAGGCGGTCGCCATACAGCGGAATGCGCATGAGCCACTGCTTGAGGTTACGGCGTTCCACTTCCTTGGTGCCGCACTTTTCGTGGCTGCCGTCGTTCAAGACTTCTTCGTTGGCGCAGACAATCTTGCAGTGCTTGCACCACCACACCTGAGCGTCGGCGTAGTAAGCGAGGCGCTTAGAATCCTTGTACTTGCGGACTTCTTCCTTGCCCTTTGCTTCCACGTCGGCAGGAATCGGGAGTTCTTCGATGGGGCGGCCCTTCTGCTGGGCTTCATCGAACCAGGTGCCGTAAAGGCGCTTGAAAATCCACTGCGTCCACTTGTAATACTTCGGGTCGGTGGTGTTGACTTCCTTGTTCCAGTCGTAGCTTAAGCCGAGGCGCTTAATCTGGCGGCGGAAATTGTCGCAGTTTTTCTTGGTGGTAATGGCCGGATGCGTACCGGTCTGGATGGCGTACTGTTCAGCGGGGAGGCCGAAAGCGTCCCAACCCATCGGGTGCAACACGTTGAAACCGCGGCTGCGCTTGTAGCGGCAGATGATGTCGGTGGCGGTGTAACCTTCGGGGTGGCCCACATGGAGGCCTGCGCCACTCGGGTACGGGAACATGTCCAGGCAGTAATACTTGGGCTTGGACTTATCGGTGCCCGTCTTGAAAGTCTGATGTTCTTCCCAGTAGGCTTGCCACTTGGTTTCGATCTCTTGCGGATTGTACTTTGCCATTTGCTTTATACCTCAATAGGTTCTGCTAGACGAAAGACGAAAGACGAAAGACGAAAGATTTCGTCAGCAGGTCAATCAGCAGCCGTCAGCAAAGCCACATTAAATTTTCGGGTGTAAATTTAGCAAAAACAGGGCGGAAGGTCCCATTTTTGTTATAATTGTTCACATGAAGCTTTCCGGTTTTGTACTGTCCCTGTCTTTTGTCGCCCTATTTGGAACGAGCGTCCTTGCACAGGAGGAATACTACCAGCCCGATGTAGATTCCGCGTGGGTGGCGTCCCAGAACGGCGGACAGCCCCTTGAAAGCGAAGAACAACCGGCCGAGGCTGCCCCCGCCTGCATAGGCGACGGTTGCGACGGCACCGAGACCGCCGCTGAACCCGTAGCGGAAACCGAACAGGCCTCCGGAGAAAACGGCAACGAGCAGGCCGCAACGGAATCTGCCGAAACCGCCTCCCCCGCCGACAGTTCCACAACGGACAGCACAGCCCAGGCAACCGCAGACTCCACCAAAAAAGATTCCGCACAGGTGAAAACCGCCGCGAACAAGCCTATCGACCCCGACGAATACGAAGACTGCACCGAGGCGGACTCCACCAATACCGAATGCATCGAAATTGACGAGACCGACACCTACGACCGCTACCTGCAAGAAAACGCCGAAATGTACCGCTCCCGCAAGGAAGGATTCTCCAGGTCCATCCAGATTGGCATTCGCGCCGCCGGCGGCATGAACACCTTCTTCGGCAAAAAGAGCGACGACTGGGGCTTTGGCTACCAGGCCGGAGGCGGCATTCTGGTGCGGCTTCCCGTGGGCATCCGCCACGTGAGTCTCGTTCCCGAGCTGGACTTTGTCTATCGCAACTACAACTACGAAAGCAAGAACGAATACAGCAAGACCGAGGGCAGCCTGGACTACATGCTCTTCGAAATTCCCATCATTGTCCGCTACACCTTCGACGAGGACAATTTCTTCGTGGGGCTGGGCATGAACCTGGACCTGAAACTCACCGGCTCGTCTGAAATTACCCAGAAGACCAAGGAAACCGGCGAAAAGGACAAGCGCAAGAACACACTGCCCTCTTCGGGCGTGGAACTGGGCGGCGTATTCAACGTGGGCTACGCCATCAACCGCTGGCTCATTGCCGACATCCGCGTGGTGCAGTGCTTTACCAACCTGCTGAACGAAGACGCCATCGCCGAATCCAGTCTCGCACACGCCCACCTCTACACGTTCTACACCAGCCTCGGTCTGACCTTCGTGTTCTAGGCGTGACAAAAGCCTGACCAATTTTTTACGAGCACTTGACCTTTCGCGCAGGTGCTTTTTGTATTTTCACGGATTATGAAGAAGATTAGGTTTGCCTTGACAGTCTTTCTGGGACTGTCCCTTACAGCATTTGCCGAAGAGGCAAAGCCCCAGGAACATTTTGTCATCGATGTGGGCGGCGGCACCACCGACATCGCCGTGCTGACCCTCAACGGCGTTGCCTCCTCCGCCTCCCTGAAGGTTGCCGGCGATGCCTTTGACGAGGCCATCGCCCGGCATGTCCGCCGCAAGCACGGCGTGGTCA
>CALATK010000132.1 GCA_937891805.1 uncultured Fibrobacter sp.
CCGAAGCTTGCCCTTGCCGATGGTCATCACACCTTCTACGGTCTTGTGATCCTTTGCGGTGGCGTAAACGGTTGCACCAACCAGTGCTACCGGGAATTTGCCGCCAGCCGCCATAACGCAAACACCAGCGGAGACAACGAGGCCCTGGTGGAAGATTTCGAGTCTACGGTTTCCGGGCTTACGTACCCGCTGTCTAGACTTTCCTGGTATCCGGCCTCGCCTCCGGGCGGTGTTGCAAGCCAGCCTTCGACCTATATCGAGAACCAGGACTACCGGCACAAGGGCGAATTTATCTGGCACAGCAATACTACGGAGCTGTATAAGTACATTTACCCAAGCGTTGGTAATTCCGACGTGGACAACCAGCACCTGACGGTGCTGAAGATGACCCTTCGTGCCAACGACAACCTAGTGGGGAATTCCTGGGGCGGTATCATGCGTCCCAACAGTTCCTATTATCAGGACCTGAGCGAGATGAAGTACCTGGAAGTGGTGGCCCGCGGTAACGTAGGCTCCATTTACCTGGACCTGGGCCTTATCAGCGAAGATATTTCAATCAACGGTTACGAACCTAATGCTAACTACGACGGCGAAAACGACCTTGGAACCACCACGGCCCTCCATGACAAGGGCATAGACGGTCTTTCCGGCTCCGACGAGACAAGGCTGGTCTGGGACTGCCGCATTTCGGGTTGTATTTCTTCTGAAATCACCATGGCCAGCTCGGATGCCTCCGAAAAGGATATCGCCCGGGACAACTACGACGAGGATTTGGAAAATGAAAGCGACCCGTCGGTCCACATCAACGGTACCGAGGACAACTCCGGCGAGCGGCTGTACGATACCGAGGATATCAACAAGAACGGCTCCCTGGACACGGACATCAGCTTCGTGCGGTACCGCATTGATTTGTCCAAGACGGACCACATGGACTACGAGGACCTGAAGAATGGCTGGCGCAAGTGGCGTATTCCCTTGAACCAGTACGATACCATCGTGTCCCCGTCGGGAAGCGACTACAAGACCATTCTTGCCGAGGCCCTTTATTCCAGGCTTTGGATTGGCGGCCTAAATCCGGGTGTTGCCGAATCCAAGGTCCAGATTGTGAGCCTTGCTGTAGTGGGGAACTCCTGGGAAGAGACCACGGTAGCCGACCTCTACAAGACCAGCTCTACGGAAAATTCCCAGGTGGTAGAAGTGAACGGCATGCCCACCCAGGTGCAGGAATCCATGGACACCCGTGACACAAGCCGTATCAAGGTCACCACCATCAACAACCGCGAAGATTCCAACATCTACACGAAATCGCCCAATACCAAGACGGAACGCGATTCAGAAACCAATGCTCCCCTGAAAGAAACTGCTTTGGTACTGGACTATCAGAATATGAGTCCCGGTCAGGAAGTGGGCGTGACCCGCGTCTTTGAAAACGAAGTGAAGGATTTGTCCAGCTACAAGTCCGTCAAGATGGAAATCCATTACGAGACGGAAGCGGACAAGGTTCCTGTACGTTTTGCCCTTCAGTTTGGTGAAGGTTCTCTAGATGGCTCCAGTGATTACTATGAATGGAGTTTCCGTCCGACAAAGTACAACTGCACTTCGGGCGATCGCCCTCAGGACTGCCATGAAGAAAACTGGCTGGCCAACGCGTTCGCCATGGACCTTTCCGATTTCTCCGACATGAAACGTGGCCGTAAGCCTCCCTTCTTGGAGCCGACGGTCCGCAAGGTAGAAGGCAGTTCCCGCGAAGAACAGATCAAGCTGGTGGGTAATCCGTCGGTGACCCGTATTGACTGGATCCGCTTTGTCATTATCGCCGATGCAGACGCTTCGCCAGATGATTTGAAGGGAACTTTCTGGATTGACGACTTGCGCCTTTCGGACATGGATACGGAATGGGGCTATGCGGCAAGAACCTCGGGCCAGATACAGTTTGCGGACTTTATTTCTCTATCGGGTGCGGTGCGGTATCAGGACGGAGATTTTGCAACGCTCTCTACTACGGGAGGGTCCCCGAAGCCGAAACTTTCCGATGCTGCGTCCCAGCTGGACATTGCGGGCGACTTGAACATTAGCCTGAACAAGTTCCTGGCCGACAGTCTCGGGTTCCATATTCCCATGAACTTCGGTTACAACAGCACCACCAAGCGCCCCTACATGAAGCCTACGGATGACATGCTTCTTAAAAAGAGCAGCTTCTCGAATCTGACCAAGGACATGTTCCAGAACGACCTTTCGGTGACGTCGAATTCTAAGGAACAGAAACTGCGTGACAAGGCGGAATCCAAGGGCTACGAGTCATACGTTCGTGAAAAGAGTTTCAGCGTAAGCTATAGCAAGGACTACAAGGCGGCAGATACCAAGATAGGGGAGGCCCTTTCCCAGATTCTACTGGAACGTCCGGCGGCGAGTTATTCCTATGCGGAGTCCGAAGGCCGCGCCACCACCAGCGCTGACTCGACATACTCTTACAGGACTATTTTGGAGTACAAGTTGGGGACCTTCACCTTGTTCAAGTTCAAACCTTTCGAAGGCCTTGGCAAGTTTGACAACGCCTTCAGCAAGGCCCTTGCGAAGACGGAATTTGAACCCTGGCCCCAGACTTTTGACTTGACGCTGTTTGATTTCAACTATGTGCGATATGTGGACCAGGATAGGGATCCGGACTTTGTGGAACCCCAGGTGGACAAGGTGGTGACCTACACGGCAGACTTGAACCACAAACTGAACATGCGTTGGAATATCCTTTCTTGGTTGAATACGTCATACTCCCTGAATATTTCCCGTGACATGCAGGGCGGTGGCGATCGTGAAGGATTCGTGAAGGAAAATTTCTTTACTACAAAAGAAGGTGGACTCTTTGCCAGCGATTACGTGTTCGATTACGACCATACGGACCGTAAGGTCTATATATCCAAGGATAGCGTGGTGATTGTGCCTCGGGATACGATTGCTCGAACTATGGAAGATGGCAGAGAGTGGGCAATTGACATGCAAAACCCGGAAACCTATGAAATCCGCTACGACACCTCTGCATTCTACCGCGTGGACAGCGTGGGTACCCGAGAATATGGCCGTTCCTACGGTATTTTGAGAAATGAACGGACACGTACCCAGCAGTTCAAGATTGGATTCAACCCGAGGCTGATTCCCTTTATTCCGTTTAATACCACCTTTACTTCGGACTTCAACCAGCAAAAGACGATTCCCGACGAATACGACTTCTTGGACGCCACCGATATCGAGAAGAATTACTGGACTATATCCCAGACGAACCGCTTTGACTTTAGCCCCACCTTCAGGGTAATCGATTTCTTCCAGAATTTCGGAAAGGACAATGTGGTGGCAACGTCCCTTGAAAAGATCAAGTGGAATGAAATCCGCATGAGTTGGCAGACCACGACAAATACCGTTGGTGAAAACTTTACCCTGTCGCAGCTGTACGAGGAACAGGGCGTGACCCCCATGGAATATTATCTGTATGGCCTGGGTCTCGGTAACGGTTACCGCAATCGCGGGTTCTGGAACATTGTCACTGGCGATATGGGACTTGACCATCGTGACGACTTCACGCACTTTGCCCAGTATCGTAACCATCATGTAGACACCCTTGTCTATCAGGGTAATTTCCGCCATTCCGTTTCCCGTCAGTTCCAGATAGGGACGGGCATTGTGTTGCCAATTTGGGATATCGGAGTTACGGGTGACCTGATGTGGCGCGAAGAATTTAACCAGTCTCGTGAATACCCGCTGTATTTGGATACCACTACGGTGTGGCCGAAAATTGGTATTGGCGTGAATGTGCCGAATTTCTCCCAGCGGGTGTCTTTCTTGAATGGGTTCAAGAGCGTGAGCACCACACATAGGTTTGATTACACAAGGACTACTGTGGTGCGGCCTTTCCAGAGTGCCGAAGACTCCTGGGCCCACCAGTGGAACTTTAACCCGCTGGTCCGTGTGTCTTTCTTGACACAGAGCAATATGCGGATTGACAATGCGGTGCGCCTGAAGATAGAGTCTACGGACAGACGGCCCAAGGAAGAAGTTATCGGTTATCCCAGCTGGCCCGATAAGGAAGGAGACATTCGGGATACTACGGACTATTTCTGGGATACACCCTGGATTCATACCTCCCTGTACAACGACTTTGCCATCAATATCGGAAATGACCTGACCATTTCGTACCCGCTGAAGACCAAGCGCGGGTTCCAGCTATGGAAATGGTATTTCAAACTGGAAAACGATATCGACCTGAAGTTTACCGCCGGTTACGACTACAACAAGACCATCCGCAAGGAATACGACCCTGACCCGGGATACGACATGTGGAACAAGGCCAGCGGTACCGACGGTGTATTCAGACAGTGGAGTATCGACGGATACGATTATACGGTCTACAAGCCGGAACTCCACAAGACGGATCGCACGGTGCCTTCACGCACACACGAATGGTTCGTGCGGCCTAGCGCAGGCTACCAGTTCAACCGCATCGCTTCTATGAGCAGCTACATCGAGTACCGTCAGATCCACGAAAAGCTGGACGACGAGACGCCTCACCTGCGTCAGATATTGCAGTTTGAAATCGCGCTGATGCTTAGGTTTGATTAGGATCTAGGGGCTAGAATCTAGGGGATAGGATTTAGTGGTTAGTGGTTAGTGGTTAGGACCGAAGGTCCGTAGGGCGTAGCCCGTTAGGATAGCCGGTCTCAAGAGTTGTCATTCTCGAGCCTCACAACTCACGACTCATAACTCATGACTATTTCACAATCCCTACGTCGGAGAGTTTGACGAAGCCCTTGATTTTTTCGCCCAGCTGTATTTCGGCGAAATTTCCTTGGGTGGAAAGCACCTGGAAAGACGTTCCTTCGGAAAGGGTGTTCAGGGTCTGGGACTTGTCGCTTGGGGCGCTGGTCACGTCGGCGTCGTTGGCGGTGACAACTCCGGTGATGTCCGTTTCTAGGACAAAAATCTTGTAGCCGGCACTGGCGCCAAAGACGCCCAAGATGATGGTAAGCCCAAAGATGATACCGGTGTAGATGTTTCGGGCCTTTTCGCGCAGGCTGATTTTGGTCAGCACGGCGGCAATGGCTATGGCCCAGAAAATGCCGAGCATAATCCAGAGCTGCGTCTTTAGAGAAATGGCGTGGTGCGCCTGAAAAAGGGCGTTCAGAATGGGATTTTCTTCGGAATCTTCGTCTACCTTGTCGCGGGTCATGGCCTGGGCGTATTTCAGGTTATGCTGGATATCGCTGTCGTTGGCCCGGAGGCGGAGGGCTTTTTTGTAGTAGAAAATGGAGAATCCCAGTTTTCCGCTCCTGAAATAGGCGTTCCCAAGATTGTAGAAAAGGTCAGCATCGTTAATGCCGCTGTCGGCACAGCTCCGCCATTCGTCAACGGCCCGTTCGAAATCGCCTTCGTTGTAGGCTTTGGTTCCTGCTTCGAGACCTGCACAGGTTTCCGCAGCATTTGAGGTGGCGAATGCCGTTAGAATAGTAATCAGAATAAATACAAAATTTTTCATATAAACCTTCTCGATTCCGAACTCCGAATTCCGAATTTCGAACTATCTAACTTTCTCGCAAAGCTTTTCCACATCGGCCAGCATCTGTTTTTGCTCTTCGGGTGTGGCCGTCACGGGAGCGTAGCGCACGAAGGCGCATTTTTCGAGCCAGCTGTCGATGGCGGCAATGGTTTCTTCTTTCACGCCGAGCCTTGCCAGTTCCTCTTTCATCTGGGGGCGTGTCATGCCCTTGAATTCCAGGTTGGTGGTGTCGCTCAGGTAGTTCAACAGCCCGTTTTCGAGAGCGGCAAAGAATCCCTTGCCGTCGCCTGTTTCGAGAGCCTTGCGGGCCTGGGCGAACTTTTCTTTGAGCTGCTTGTTGGCATGCCCCTTGCGGACCAGAGCCGCATTGCTGTTACGCTTGCGATGGATCTTGACAAGAAGGGTGGCTGCGATGTAGAAGGGAATGGCTGCGGTAAAGAGAATCCAGAACAGCACGCTCTTGTAGGGAGCGACAGTGTCCGCCTTTGCAGTACTGGTGTGAATAAACCGGATGTCGCTACCTAGGGATTCGATTTCCTGTTTTTGCACGGCGCTTGGGCCTGCGGACCCTGCCACGGGACCCTGGAAAATGGCTTCGGCACCTGCGTCCCCTTTTTCCACCTCGATGGTCCAGGGGCCTGCGGTAGCCGTTTCATATTTTTTCTTGGCGGGGTTGAACCAGGAATAGTTTATGGCCGGGATTTCGAAGGTCCCCTTCTTTTTGGGGTAGAGGAAAACCTTGATGTCCTTGGAGGTGATGACCTTGTTCCCCGTAACCTTTTTGGAGATGTTGTTCTCGGGGGGGACGGAGCGGAACTCGCTGAAATCGGGAAGTTTAGGGTCTGTGATGGTGCCAGGCGTACCGTCGCCCTTGATGCTTATGGATAGCGTCAGGGCTTCGCCTACCTTCAGATTTGTGCGGTCGAAATCGGCGCTGAACTTGTAGTCGCCTACCATGCCGCTAAAGTCTGCGGGTTTGCCTTGGGCGGGGAGAGGCTTTACCGTGATGTTTACAGTCGGGGTCTGGGTTTCGGCTTCGATAGATTCCTGCTTGATGGACTGGCTGTGGAAAGACATTCCGCCCATTTGCTTCTTTTCTTCTACAATTTTCGGTTCGCCCCGCTTGGTGTACTTGAACTTGAAGGGCGGAATTTGCAGTGAGCCGTTTTTAGTGGGGGAGAGCCAGGCGAACTTGGCGCTGGCCTGCATTTCGCGGCGGGCGCCTTCGACGGGCTTGAATTCCATGGTGGAAAGGTCGCCGCGGTGGACGATAAAGTCGTTACCGGTGCTCATGTCGGTGGCCTGCAGGCCTCCCTCGAAATGCTCGTAGGTGTGGAACCCGAGAGTGACGTAGAACTGTTCCCCTTCGTAGATGGATCTTTTGCTGGGGGTGAGACTTACGGATACGGCTTCGTCGCTATAGGCCCGCTGGATATTGATGGGGATGTTCCCGCTGATGGTGCGCACGCTTCCGTTGATGTTCCATTCGATTTGCCCAACGTCTAGGGAGCCTGTCTTTTTGGGGGCGCGGATGTTGAAACTATAGACCCTTGCCTTGTAAGGCCTGCCACCTCCGCCAAAGAAGGAGTTGAACATGTCTTCGAAATCGGGGCGGATGACCTGCTCTGCGCTGTCCAGGCCCAGGAAGGTGAATCCGTTACGCGTTTCCAGCTGCGGGACGCCCCTTTCGGTGGGGAGTTCCTGCAGGGGCACGATAAGCATCAGTTTGAAGGTCTTGCCGGCTTCTACGCGGTCCTTGTCCACCTGGAGCGACATGCGGGCCGTTGCGACCGACGCCAGACAGAGAAGAATCAACAACAATCTTTTCATGGCCCAAATTTACAAAAATTGAGGGGCGTAGGTGTTAGGTAGTAGGGGGTAGGATTTAGGATCTAGGGGCTAGGATCTAGGGACTAGGATCTAGGATCTAGGGGCTAGGATCTAGGATCTAGGATTAGGGGATAGGTAATAGGTAATAGGTATTAGGTGTTAGGTATTAGGTGTTAGGTATCAGGGCCGCTGGGGACAAGAAGCGTCATCCTGAGGAGTGCAGCGACGAAGGATCCAGTCCAAAAGAATAGTAAAAGGTGGTTGATGTTCTATAAAAAATAGAAAAAAGAAAACCCGGCGGTTAAGCCGGGTCTCTTCTGCGGTCGGACAGACTTGAACTGTCATGAGATTGCTCCCACTAGCACCTCAAGCTAGCGTGTCTACCAATTCCACCACGACCGCGTGGTCCTTAATGGAACGGGTCAAATTTAGATTAAAGTGACCCGCTTGTAAAGGGGGAGGGCGTAAAAATTGAAAATTTTTACGCAGTTTCTGGGGCCGCTACGCGGCAGTTACGAGTTCTGAGTTACTAGTGTTGCGGTTTTCAAGAAGTTTCTTGATATAAGACAATCTAGTAACTAAGACTACGGCTTAGCCATAGTTTTCCACCAGCTTGTCGAAGGCCTTTCCCCGTTCCTTGTAGTTCTTGAACAGGCCGAAACTGGCGCAGGCGGGGCTCATGATGACGATGCCGCCCTTGCCGATGGATAGGCTGTCCTGGAAGGCCTCTTCCAGGGTGGGGAAGATGGCGGCCTGGATGCCGCTCCCGTTTTCGCCTGCCGTATCGAGGCCGGCCTGCGACAGCGATTCCAGCATGCGCTCCGCGGTGGCTCCGATGAGGGCGATGCGCCTTAGGTTCGGGCGCTCTTTTACAAGGATGTTCGAAAGTTCGGTAAAGTCCGCGTTCTTTTCGGAGCCGCCGAGGATCAGCGCGAAGGGGCGGTCCATGCTGGCGGTGGCGGCGATGGTTGCGTCAGGGCGGGTGGCGTAGCTGTCGTTGAAGAACTCAATGCCACCTTTTTCGCCCTTGAATTCCATGCGGAAGGGGAGGGTCTCGTAGGTCTTGAGGGCCTCGAGGGCGTCCGCCACCCGGATTCCCAGGGCCTTACAGGCAAGCGTCGCCGCCGCCATGTTTTCTAGCTGGTAGATTCCCCGCACCTTGCAGTCGGAGAGGAACAGTTTTTCACCGTCGATGGTCAGGGTGGCGCCTTCGATGACGGCGTCGCCTTCGCCTGCACTCGGGCCGTCGGCCAGGGCGACGGCGTACTTTGTTCTGGCGGGGCTTTCAGAAGCGATTTTGGCGG
>CALATK010000133.1 GCA_937891805.1 uncultured Fibrobacter sp.
CTCGTATCGAAAAGCGGGTGATGCGTTTTGACATCGACCACCTGACCTGCGTGTTCTGCGGTCTCTGCGTCGAGGCTTGCCCGGTAGATGCGCTCCGTATGGATACCAAGGTAATCAGTTTCGAACATCGCACTCGCGACGAATTCGTCTCTAGCCTTTACGATTTGACCAACTGGAATCCTGCCGACTATCCCGAAGACGAGCAGAGCCAGAAGGCTCCTGGCGGAACTCTGAACAAGCAGGCTCTGGAAACCTGGGGAATGGAGGTTAAGTAATGCTCGCTCTCGTTTACTTTATTATTCTCGCCGTGATTGCCGTAGGGGCCGCCCTTTGCGTGCTCCTCTCTAGGCATCCTCTGTACGGCGCTCTTTCCCTGGTGGTGTCCATGGTCTCCCTGGCCGGTATCTACGGCCTTGTAGGCAGCCCCTTCTTGGGAGTTGTCCAGATTATGGTCTATGCGGGTGCCATCATGATGCTCGTGACTTTCGTGATTATGGTCTTAAACGGTGCCAAGGATAAGCGGACCCCCATGTTCGACGGGGTGTCCTTCTTCATTATCCCCGCTGTTCTAGTTCTTGCCGCCATGGTGGGCTTTGCCTTGCTGCGTTCCACCATGACATTTGATTCTGCAACTGTGGCAGGTTCCGTGAAGGTGACTTCGGAAACCCTGTTCAACATGGCCTCTACGGGCCCCGGGTATTTCCTTTTGTTCGAGGTGATTGGCGTGCTGTTGCTTTCGGCGATGGTGGCGGCCATCTTCCTTGCCAAGAGACACCTTGGTTCTGTGATTAGCGAAAATACGGAGGATAAGCACTGATGGAACTCCAACCGTTATACATCCAGATTCTTGCCCTGGTGATTTTCGCCATCGGCATCATCGTCGCCGTTGCCCGCCGCAACCTGTTCTTTGTGCTCATGGGCGTAGAACTGGCCCTGAACGCCGTGAATCTCTCCTTTGTGGGCTTTGCAAAGACGCTTCCTGCAGAGGCTAGCGTTACGGGCCAGATTGTGCCGCTGTTCTCCATAGCGGTGGCGGCGGCCGAGGCCTGCGTGGGCTTTGCCATGGTCATCATGATTTTCCGTAACAAGGAAAGCGTTGATGCGGATTCTTATTCGGATATGAAGGGGTAGGCTATGACACATTTACCACTTTGGTTTATTCCTCTTTTCCCCCTGATCGGTACTATCCTTCTGGGAACCATCGCCGTAGTTTCTTCGGGCGCAAAGAAGGGCCCTTCCGAAGGTCTCGTCGGGACTCTTGCGGTGTTGTTCCCGGCACTCTCCTTTGCCGTGGTGGCAATCCTTGCCTGCAGCATGCCCGAGGCCGGGTTCAGGGAAACCCTCTGCAACTGGATTGATATTCCCCTGTTCCGGGCGGATATCGGTTTCCTGTTCGACGGACTTTCCCGCATCATGCTCCTGTTCGTGACAGGCATCGGCTCCCTCATCGCCATGTACTCCATCGGTTACATGCACGGCGACCGTGGCTTTGCCAGGTTCTTCGCCTACATCAACCTGTTCCTGTTCAGCATGGTGGTGCTGGTGCTTGCCGACAGCCTGCTTCTCACCTTCCTCGGTTGGGAAGGCGTGGGCCTCTGCTCTTACCTGCTTATCGGCTTCTGGAATCAGGATATCAAGAACTGCAAGGCGGCAAACAAGGCCTTTATTGTGAACCGCGTAGGCGATATCGGGTTCTTGTTGGGCATGCTTACCCTTGTGACTATCGGTGGCTCCAGCCTGTTGAACTACGACGGCCTTGCCGCTTTCATCAACATGGTGATTGGCGCCGGCGAAGTTGTGGAACTGGTTCTGCCCCTTTCTCTTGCAGGACTCCTCTTCTTTATCGGTTGCACTGGCAAGTCGGCCCAGATTCCCCTGCTGACCTGGCTTCCCGACGCCATGGCGGGTCCGACCCCCGTGTCCGCCCTTATTCATGCGGCCACCATGGTGACCAGCGGCGTTTACCTGCTGGCCCGTCTCTCGATGATGTTCTGCCTGCTGGAGCATGTGCTTTTGATTATCGTTTTCGTGGGCATGTTCACGGCCCTCTGGGCGGCTATCGCTGGCCTTCTGCAAAACGACATCAAGAAGGTTCTGGCCTACTCCACTATTTCCCAGTTGGGCTACATGTTCATGGCGGCTGGCGTCTGTGCCTTTGATGCTTCTATTTTCCATGTGTTTACCCACGCCTTCTTCAAGGCGGCCTTGTTCCTTGGAGCCGGTGCGGTTATCCATTCCCTCGCCGGGGAGCAGGACATGCGCCGTATGGGCGGGCTTATCAACAAGACTCCCGTGACGGCCTGCGTCATGATTTTTGCCTTCCTCGCCATTGTCGGGTTCCCCGGTTTTGCGGGCTTCTGGTCCAAGGACTTGATCCTGGAACGCATTTTCGTGAGTGGCCCCATTCTTGGCCCCATCGTTTATGTGGTGGGTCTTGCCACGGCGGTGATTACCGCGGTCTATATGGGCCGCCTGATTATCATGACCTTCTTTGGCAAATATCGCGGTGATAAGGAAACCGAAGAGCATATCCACGAGGCTCCGGCTGTGATGCTGTTCCCCATGGTCGTCCTTGCCTTCGGTGCAATCTTCTCCGGTTACCTGTGGGCTGATTCCATTGGCCTTACCTTCTTCCGCGACAGTATGGCTTCTGTGGTGGGTCATGCCCAGGCCATTTACCTGGCGGCAAATCCTGCCGCTCACGTGAACCCGGTCATCTTTGCCGCTCTCGGCACGCTGGCTGCCCTCGGCGGTATGTATATCGCCTGGAAGGTGTTTAGCCGCGCCCGTATCATCGGTGTCAAGGGAGCCTCTACGGTTCCCGAAGGCAGCGCCGCTTCCTGGACGTTCCTTTGGGACTACATCCACTGCGCATTCATTGCCGGTGTGAACATTCTGGCCTGGTTCTGCGACGTGGTGGTGGAAAAGGTGCTGCAGGCAATCCAGTGGACCATTGCCGCCATCGTAGAAATTCTCGGCGACGGGGCGTCTATCCTCCAGGTCCGCAAGGTTCGTCTCCAGCTCTCGTTTAGCGTTGCAGGGGTTGCACTCCTTGTAATGCTGGTCATTTTCTCGGGAGGACTCGTCTAATGTTGTTAAATCTTCTCGTTATCGCGCCCTTTGTTGCCGCCATCCTGATGGTGCTCAACTCCAAGGAAGACTCCAGCGCGTCTTCCCGCATGGCAATCCTCATGGGTGTGGCCTTTGCGGCCATGTCCGTGGCCTTGATTGTCACGGGTAACCAGGCGACCACCCCTGTGGAATGGTTCCATATCCCGGGAACCCGCGGTCCGGTTTACTACTACCTCTACGCCCACGGTCTGGGTGCCTGGATGGTGTTCCTTTCTTGTGGTCTCTCCCTGGTGGCACTGATTTCTGCCCGTAGCATTACGGGCAAGAGCTACCGCAATTTCGCCATCGGCATCTTCGCCTTGATGGGCGCCATGAACGGAACCTTCCTCGCGGCAGACGCCGTGCTGTTCTTCTTCTTCTTCGAAGCCATGGTGATTCCTGCGGCAATCCTGATTGCGGCTTTCGGTGGTGAAAAGAGGACTACGGCGGCCATGACCTTTGCCATCTACACTCTGGTGGGCTCTGCTCCCATGATGGTGGCCCTCTGGTACTTGCTGACCATAGCCGACAATTCCCTGTTGCTCTCTATGGCGGTGGCTATCCAGAGCTTGCCTGCAGATACCCAGACTCTGGTGATGCTCAGCTTCTTGCTTGCCTTCTTGGTGAAGACTCCTATCTTCCCCTTCCATGGTTGGCAAGCCATTACCTATGCCGAAGCTCCTGCACCTCTGTCTGCAATCCTTACGGGTGCCATGAGCAAGGCGGGCGTGTTCGGCTTTATCGCCTGGGTCTTGCCCATATTCCCCATGAACTTGAATTACATTTCTGGCCTTATGTGGCTTGGCCTCGGTACGGCGATTTATGGAGCCCTCATGGCGCTCCGGGCTACCGACGGCAAGAGGCTCTTGGCCTATAGTTCCATGAGCCACCTGGGCTTTGCGGTGGCAGGTGTCTTCAGCCTTTCCGAAGCCATGCTCCCCGCAGTGTTGGTGCTTCTGGTGGCCCACGGTATTTCTGCCGGTGTCCAGTATTTCTTGATGGGCGTTGCCGAACGCATGACCGGCACTCGCAATATCAACGAAATGGGCGGTCTTTCTTCAAAGAATCCCGTGTTCAGTTTCCTCTTCGGTGCGGCTGGCGTCATGGCTCTTGCCGTTCCCGGTACTGCCGGATTTGTTGGCGAATTTACAGTGCTCCTTTCCCTGTGGG
The DNA here is from genome assembly GCA_937891805.1 of uncultured Fibrobacter sp. Lineage (GTDB taxonomy): Bacteria > Fibrobacterota > Fibrobacteria > Fibrobacterales > Fibrobacteraceae > Fibrobacter. Next base: position 4,282 of record CALATK010000133.1, read on the forward strand.
ATTTGGGACCCCTGCCTGCATTGGTGGGCGGTTTCTGCCTGATTCTTTCGGCGACTTACGTGCTCCGCTTTGTCCAGAAGGTTATCTTCGGCAAGCCCGCCCGTGAGTACCAGGAAGGTACAAGGACCACGGCCCTGGAAGGGGTTGCCTTCGGTTCTATGCTGGCGCTGCTTCTGGCCTTTGGTCTGCATCCCGCATTCGTGACCAATTCCTTGCACCTGTTCGACGAGGGAATTACCGAAGAATCGACGACGGAAGTTGTAGAGGAGGTTACAGAACCTGCAGAACAGCCCATGACTGCCGAAGAGTTGCGGGAACTGGATTCCACTCTTGCCGCTTCTGGTTTTACGGAAGAAGAACGCAAGGCCTTGCTTGCCCAGATCCAGTCTGAAACCCTGGCTGTAGATTCTGCGGTGGCCGCTTCTGAAGCGGCGGAGGATTCCGTCGAGGCTCAGGGAGCGGCCGAGGAACAAGCGGCTGCGGTGGGTACGGATTCTTCTGCGGCAGGGGCTGAACCGCCTGCGGTAGAAACTGAAAAGACGGAGGCATCCGAAAATGAGTAATTACATCAATCTTATGCCGGTAATCCTTGTGATTCTCGGGGCCATGGTTTCCATTGCCGCAGAACCCTTTATCAAGGACGAAAACAAGCACAAGGTTTTGCCGTGGTCAGCTGCATTCTTCGTGGCGCTTGCCATGGTGTCTTGTGCGCTTCTTTCTCCGGATACGCTTTTCAACCTGTTTGCCATGGATCCTGTCCGTCGCTTGTTGACCGGAGCGGTTCTCTTCTGTGCGCTTCTTGGTATTTCTGGCATCCAGTGGACTCTGGGTCACGAAAAGCACAAGGGCGGCGAACCCTACGGGCTCATGCTTTTGGCTACGGGCGGTGCCCTGCTCATGATCCAGGCCATCGATTACCTGGCCCTGTTCATCGCCATGGAGCTGACTTCTTTCCCGGTGTACGCCCTGGTAGGGCTCCGTCGCAGGAACACTAATTCTTCTGAAGGCGTGTTCAAGTATTTTGTGTCGGGAGCCATCTTCAGCGCTATCTTCCTGTATGGTGTGGCCATGATTTACGGTGCTACGGGTTCTACAAGCTTGTTTGCTAGTGTCATCTTGGGTCGTGAACCTGTTTATGCTATCGGTGTGCTGATGGTGCTTTTCGGCGTGCTGTTCAAGGCGGGTGCCGCTCCGGTTCACTACTGGGTGGCCGACGTCTATACCGGTGCCGCCGTGGCCGTTACGGGCTTTATGGCTGCCGTCGTGAAGGTTGCGGCCCTTGCCGCTCTCGGCTCCATTTGGCTCTCTGTGCTGGTGACAAAGGCTGATACCGCTCCTGCCTGGAACCTGGCCGAACCGGTAACCATTGGTTCCCAATCCGAATCCCTGGGCGTGATGGTGATTATCGTCGCTCTTCTGTCCATGGCCATCGGTGCGTTTGGCGGCCTTGCTCAGAAATCCATCCGCCGCATCTTGGCGTTTTCCGCCGTGATGAATGCGGGCTTTATTCTGCTGGGCGTGTTGCTGCCCGACTATATCGGTTCTGGCAAGGTTCAGCTTGGCCCCATGTTCTATTTCTTGATCACCTACGCCGTGGCCTCTGCCGGTGCCCTTACCGGCGTTGCCTACTTGGCGGGTAAAGACGACAAGAACGAAACCCTGGACGACTTGCAGGGTGCAGGACGCAAGCGCCCCTTCGTGTCGCTGGCGGTGGCCGTGTGCCTTGCCTCGCTGGCCGGGCTCCCTCCTGTTGCAGGGTTCCTTGCCAAGTTCGTTCTCTTTACGGGAGCCTTCTCTGCGGGTATGTCCTGGATTGCGGCGGCGGGCTTTGGTCTTTCTCTGGTGGCTGCGGCCTACTACCTGCGCATTGCCTATGTGCTGTTTGCACCGGCCAAGAAAACCTGTGAATGCAAATGTCAGTGCCAGTGTGCGGACAATGCGGTCTTTGGCTATATGCTGAAGTTTACCGTGGCTGCAGCGGCCGTGGCCTTGCTGGTGGTGGGAGTGTTCCCGAGCCTCGCATTGCTTTAAGCGCCATTTTAAACCATAAAAAAGCCGGATTTGCATCCGGCTTTTTATGCACCGAAGGTGCTCACGAAAATAATCCGCATCACTAAAGCCTTGTAACCTGCGTAAGGCGGATTATTTAAGGCAGTTCCCCGCCAATCAGGGACATCTGCATTTCCTTGATTTCCTTGCAGGCCTTTTCGCCTAGGGCCAGCAGGGCATCCAGGGTCTTGCGGTCGAAAGAGGCGTGCTCGCCGGTCCCCTGCAGTTCGATGTATTCGGCGGCGTCCCGCATCACGATGTTCATATCTACATCGGCCCGGCTGTCTTCTTCGTAGCACAGGTCCAGACGGGGTTCTCCGTCAATGACGCCGACAGAGATGGCGCTGATGTTGTGCAGCAGCACCTGTTCAGTAACCTCGATGGATGGCTTCACTTTCTTGAGGGCAAGGGCCAGCGCCACAAAGCCTCCGATGATACTTGCGGTACGGGTCCCGCCGTCGGCCTCGATCACGTCGCAGTCCACCACCAGGGCGTGTTCCCCCAGGGCGTTCAGGTTGGCGGCTCCCCGCAGGGAACGTCCCACCAGGCGCTGAATTTCTTGCGTGCGTCCGCTGGCGCCTTTCCGTTCGCGCTCCACGCGCTGGCCCGTACTCTGGGGCAGCAAGGAATATTCGGCGGTAATCCAGCCGCGGCCCTTGCCGGCAAGCCACTTGGGAACTTCGGGCAAGAGCGTTGCATTGCACAGCACCCGGGTATGTCCCATCTCGATGAGCACGGAACCGTCCGCGCTGGACACGAACCCGGTGGTCATCTTGATTTTTCTCATCTCGTCGTTTTTACGATTGTCGATACGGCTCATAGGAAACTCCTTTTTGTGGGGAATGTAGTAAAAAGGGATTAGATTGTAGGGGCTAGGATTTAGGGAGATGTTTAGTAATGAGTTGTCAGTTATGAGTTGTGAGTATTGAGTAGCCAGCTACGAGTAACATCTAGTCTCTGTATTCAACATGTCTTGTTTCTTCTATAATTGAAAACTCATAACAGAGGACAGACAACTGATAACTCATTATTATGAGGTTTGTGGCGCGGGGCTCAAAGGAATGTCATTCAAACAAGAAACCCCGATTCCGTTACAGAATCGGGGCTTTCGTGGGACCTCCGGGACTTGAACCCGGAACCCGCGGGTTATGAGTCCGCTGCTCTAACCAATTGAGCTAAAGTCCCAGTTCGCCCAAAATTAGTAAATATTTTCCGATTGTCCGGTCCCACTCGTAGTGGAACCCGCTGTAGGCGTTTATCACCGCCTTGTCCCAGTCGGCGCTTTCTTCGTAGTAAACATGCAGGGCATCTTTCAGCCTACGGAGCATCTGGTGGGGGGCGTTGGCGTCATCCACCAAGAAGGCGTTGGCGCATCCCGAAGTTTCCGGGGCGTAGTCGTCCAGCATGGTGGCCACCCCGACGTTACGTCCGGTAAGGGGGGGTGTTCCTGTGGCGAGTGCCTTCAAGATGATGGAGGTAGACGGCTCTTTCAGGTTTGCCGCGAACAGAATGTCAGAACCGGCCAGCACGTCGCGCAGGGCGCTGGCGCTCTTGGTCTCAATAGGCCTAATCGCCATGATTCCCGGATACTGCTTGGAAACATCCTGGTAGTAGTTCCATTCCGGATCGTCAGGAGCGATGCCCACCACGATAAAGATGTCCTGCTTGGCAATATCCGAAAGGATAGTGGCAAGGGTTTCCGAAGTGTTGCCTGCTTCGGGATCCAGGTGGGCATAGAGGATTGGCTTGTTCCCGACCTCGCACCCCAGTATTCCCTCCAGTTTGGCACGGGCTTTCTTCTTTGCCTGCTTGATGGGCAACTTGTCCTTGCTGTTGAAGTCCCAAACCTGGTAGCTGACTCCAAACTGCACGCCAATAAGCTTGTCCTGGTTGTGAATCAAGAATCCACTGAGACCGCCGGGCAGGTTGGTATTGATCATGGCGTCGCGATAGCCCGGAGAGGGGAATAGCACCTTGTGGGCGTAGCAGATGCCGGCCTTTAGTAGGCTTACCTTCCCCCAGAATTCGTAGCCGTCCATATTGAAATCTTGCCTGGGTAGCCCGATATTCTCGATTTCGCTAGAGGAAACGTGGAAATCGTAGGTAATGTTGTGGACCGTAAAGAAGAAGGGGACCTGGCCAAAGGCTTCTTGGTAAACGGTGTGGATTAGGGCTCCGGCCAGGGCACCACCCCATTCGTGGCCGAGAATCGCCTGGCACTTGAAGCCGGTTTCCTGGGCGTAGTCCAGGGCGGCAGAAGCCAAGAAGGCGAACCGGAGGTGGTTGTCGCCGTAGGGGAGGTCTCCGGGGGGGCCGTAAATATCGGGCCTGCCGAAGTATTCTTCGTTGTAGATGTAGGTGTGGAAGGGGTCCCCCGGAGATTTCCAGATCTCGTAGGGCTTGCCGTGGAGCTTTTCAGTGCCGCTGAAAACGCAACTGTAACCTTCCAGATCCTGCAACAGGGGCTTGTAGAAAGGGGAGCAAGTCAGGGCGTTGGCCCCGGCCCTAGCAAAGGCGTAGGTCATCCGGTTTACAGCGGTGGCCAGGGGACTCAGCGTCCGCCAATTTCCGGCCTCTGGACTGACTACCAGGATTTCCATTGATTTTGCCCCTTTTTTAATAAAATTTTACTATTTGTAATAGTAATAGGCCAAATTTATTTAATTAAATTATAATTTGAAAGTCCTAAATCCAAATTTTTCGGATAAAAGGTTTCTTTTTGAACTTAATCTTCGAGGATTTAATAAAATGAAGAAATTGTTAATCGCTGCATTGGCCGCCTCCGTGGCTTTTACCATGGTTGGTTGCAAGGGCACCAACGAAAAGCGCGGTGACGAACACCTCAAGGAAGGCCGTTTCCGCAATGCCATCAACTCCTACCTGGAAGCCAAGAAAAAGGGCAGCATGTCCAGCGAGTTCTACGATAACTTCACTTTGGCACTGGTCCGTGCCGCCGAAATCGAAGCCAAGAAGGACCTGAACAGCGACCTCATCAACGGTTACTTCGAAAAGGCCTCTGTGAATATGCCCGAAGTCAAGGAAGACGTGGTGGTAGAAGAATATGTGACTACCCTCGCCAATGTGGGTAAGCAGCAGGCCGCTCAGGAAGGCGTGGATTACAATACCGTCATCAACGCTTTCGCCAAGATTGATACCGCCCTCGCTACCGCCAAGGCCCGTAACGTGGCCGAAGGTGCCGTGAAGGCCATCCGCACCGAAGCGGAAAACGCCTATGTGGCCAAGAACCTCCCCATGGCAAAGGATGAATCGGACCCGGTGGTTCGTGAATACCAGATCATGAAGATTGCCGAAATGGCTCCCGAAAACTCCGAAGTGAAGGCCGTGCTGAACAAGAGCCGTATCGGCACCCGCGGTTACTTCCTCATCTTCGGTGAACAGATTGGCGAACCGGTGAACCGCCGTATCGACAAGTGGGGCTATGTCATGGCTTTCCCCACCATCAAGATTGGTCCGGGTTCTCTCTCTGGCGAACTCCAGTTCTGGGCCTCTACCGGCAACAACACCGAACTTGACCCCTCCAAGATCAAGCTGGTCTCTACCGACGGCAAGGAAGTGGTTGCCAAGGCTACCGGTGGCTGGTGCGAAGCCGAAGTCCTGGTAGGCAAGAAGGGTGACGAAAAGATTGAAAAGAAGCAGCAGAAGATCAAGGCCGGCGAAAAGGGCAAGCTCATGAACGAGTTCCAGTGCTCCCTGAATGTGAGCTTCAGCTTCGGCAAGGACTTCGTGCCTGACTATGTGGAATACAAGGACGAATTCGGCATCGGTCGTAAGTTCCTTGGTCAGTAGGATTTTAGAGACTAGGATATAGGGGCTAGAGACTAGTGTAGAACCTAGAGACTATGAACTAGATAATTGAGTCAGTAGAGGCGGGAGCGATCCCGCCTCTCTGTTTTTTGTTGAAGTGTTTTCGTGGTAAAAAAAAAGCCGGGCCTGTGCCCGGCTGCATCCTAAAACTCTAGATCCTAAATCCTATCCCCTGATCCCTAAAATTCCACCTTGCCGCTGATGCCCAGGGCGAAGTCGGTGTCGAAGTTGTCGCTGAAATTGTAGCCGAACCAGAACACGATTTCGCTACCCATGGTGGGGTACAGGTAGTTGTTCATGCCCAGGAAGGTGTAGTCGTCACCATGGACTTCTCTATCCGGGTCGTGGTATTCGTAAGACACTCCCATGGTAAATTTTTTGTGGAGGTTGAAGCTGGGCTCCACGGCAAACATGTACTGGTCGTCGGTAAACAGCTGGGGTTCGGCCTTGTAGTCCTTGTCCGTAATGGTATAGAAGTAGGTGAATCCCAGGTTGAAGAAATAGAAGTTGAAGCTGGGTTCCAAGAGGAAGGAATGTACACCCTTACCCTTGTAGGGGTGGAGTCCCCATACGGCGTAGATGCCGTAGTTCAGGTTTTCGTAGCTCTTGGAGTAATCCACTTCGGTACCCAGCACATAGGTATGGGTACGGTTGATATGCTGTCCGAACACCCAGTCCAGGCTGGGGGTGAGCACCAGGTGCTCGTTGGCTCGGTTCAGCAGGGGGAACGCGTAGGTGGCGAACAGAGCCATGGTATGGTCCGTGTCTTCGGACGCTCCGAAATAGACCTTGCCCTTGCCGTACTTGTCGTTGCCGAATTCGGCGCCTACACCCCTCAGTCCTTCTTCGCGGGTGATGACCGCATAGCGGGCAGGGTCGCGCCAGTAGTAGTAGTTGAATGCGCCTGCACTGTAGGTCAGGTCACCGAACACCAGGGCTACGGCATGGGTTACATCCCAGCGGAGCTCCACTCCATCGAAGTTGAATTCCGTAAAGCGTCCGCCGTCACCCATGGCGGTAGTCCTTGCCATGTAGTGCCTGCGGGTCTCAGAAGCGTCCTTATTGCCCGTGCTGTCGGTAACATAGGTGCTGTGGGTGTTGGTCTTTACCGTGACGGAGACATTTTCGTCAATATGGGCGGTTGCCGCAAGGTCTATATCCTGGTTCGCCGCATTGGTGGGGTCGAAATCGCTGTCAAAATAGGTGGCATAGTCCGCATTAACGGAGCCGTGAAGTTCCACTTCGGCGGCGAGGGCAAAAGATGCTCCCATCAGGGCCATGGGTAAAAACAGTTTACGCATAAAATCCTTTCAAAAAAGTACAGGCGTAAAATAGAAATATTTTGCCAGGGAAAGTAGTGTTTTCGCCAAAAGCGACCCCTCCTTTTTGTATTTTTGACCCGATGAGAAACCGATTTCTTTTTTTATTGTCTTTTTTGTGCTTGCTTGCCTCCGCTGCATATGCCCTGACTGCCGACCAGGTCATGAAAAAATCCCAGGACTGGTTCAAGTCGGGCAAGGCCTGGAGTCTTGATTTCAAGTTGCAGTTGTTCTACGCGGATTCCCCGGACATCGTAAGTCAGCAGGGCAAGCTCGTGGTGGCCGAGGGGGACAAGTTCAAGCTGGAACTGGCGGGTATCAAGTTCTACAGCGACGGCGAGAGTATGTGGCAGCATAACGTGGAGCAGAAGCAGGTTTTAATCAAGTTGGTGGAAGACCTGTCCTCTTCGCTGCACCCTTCGGAGCTGTTGTTCAAGTATCTGAACTGCAAGGCCCTGAGCGTTTCGGAAGGTGTCTTTGCCAACCAGAAACTCTGGGTGCTCAAGCTGGATCCTTCCAAGTACAAGGGGCAGTTCACCCAGATGGAGGTCTGGCTCTCTCAGAAGGACTTTTCTCCGGTGCGGCTTTTTACGGTGGACCCGTCGGGCAATTCCAGCTGGTACAACATCGTGAACCTGAAGGTCATGAAAAACGTGTCCGTCGAGGACTTTCGGTACAAGGCCCTGCCTGGGGTAGATGAAATCGACATGCGGTAGGGTGCGCTGTAGCTATGCTTTTTATGAATAGAAAAATGGCCGGAAAATTTCCGGCGGGAGTGGCCTTGCTCCTGTGCGGGACAAGTGTTGCCTTTGCTGAAGGGGAGACCCTTTTTAGCAACTGGGCGGTAAGTGTAGCTCCTGGGCCTACGACCGGGCAACTCTGGGTGTATTCCCGCGGTGAGGTGAACCAGGGGGTCGCCCTCTTGAACCTGAACCTGAATGCCTCCGGCAAGATTACGGCAGGCAAGTCCCAGGTGGAACCTGTGGACAATGAGTTTTCCGCCGTGCATTACCAGACCTATGCGGACAAGCTTGCGGAACGCAGGCGCTTCCCGATGGAGGTGGCTGGCAACTTGGGAGTGGTACTCCCCATGTTCGGACTGGACGAAGAGGACCATTTTACGGAACCCCGAGGGTTCTTCTCCTTGAAAGAGTCCGGTTCTGTTCCGACACCGATAGACGTACCCCCTTCGGCAGAGTCCATCGAAAGCCCTATGGACTACGCCGTCAGCGGCTTTGCCTATAGCGAAAAGGCCAAGACTTTGTATGCGGCCCGTGGCCGCCTGGGCATTGTAGAATACGAAATTTCCAAGGGAGCAGGGAATCCGCAAATTGCCGAAAAAATTCTGAGCAAGAAAAGCCACCAGTGGGAAAAGCTGCCTTCGGCGGGTTCGGTGGATTTTTCCAAGTACCTGGACGTGTTTGACTTGGAGTTGAACTCCGAGACGGGGGATATGTGGATTGCCACTTCTGAAGGATTGTGGATGCAATCTGCCTCAGGCTCTATTGCAAGCGCATCCAAGGCTCTTGAAAAAGAGCGTGTCACCGGCGTGTGGATTGGGGGCAAGCCCTTGCAGGCCATCGTGGAAACATCTGCCTTGAACAAGGGTGTATCTGCCGGAGGGCTCTGGCGGAAGGTGCTGGGAGCAAAGGACGATTTCAAGAAGGTGGCTTTCTTGGATTCTGCCGGCACCGCCCAGAAAAAAGACGTTTACGACAATGCGGACTACACCGTAACGGGTGTCGCCTTTATGGGTGACAAGGCCTATGTGGGCGTGTGGGTGGCGGGAGGCTCTGTCAGCGGCTACCTGCTTTTAGATTCCAAGGGAGTACGTGCCCACGGACAGGGCTCGGAATCTACGGACCCCTGGCTTCATGGGTTTGAGACCGGGGTGACGGATCGTGATGCCATCATTACCTCTATTACCGAATTTCCTTTGAACGCAAAGACCACGGGCCTCGCCGTTGCTACAGACGGCAACGGGATTTCGGTTTCTGCCGATTCGGGCAAGACCTGGACGCCGGTACTCAACCGTGCGAAGCTAGGCGGTAACCTGGGCTCTGTGCGAATGGTCCCCTCCGTTATTACGGCAGGCGGGGAATCCCTGGGGGCTTACAAGGTGGGCAAGGATTCCAAGATTACTATCGAAGTATTCAGCTACGACATGCGCAAGGTCCGTAAGATTGTGAGCGGTGCTCCACGCTCTGCAGACGAATCCCGCAGTACCAACGCCAAGGAGGATTTCTGGGACGGCATGGACGATGCGGGCAGACCTTGCACCATGGGCATCTATTATGTGCGGGTCAAGGACAACCACGGTCACGTGGGCTGGGGCAAGGTCATGAGCCTGGGAGGCGGCCGATGATGAAAATTTCGGAATTCGGAATTCGGAATTCGGAATTGTTGGCGATAGTCTGCCTTGTTCTGATTTTCTCGACCATGGCCGCTGCAGGCGTAGTCGAAAAGAAAGCGGCCCTGGGCGGTTTTGACGGATTCGTGGAACGCATGGGCGCAGGCACCCGGGAGCTGGGCCGAGGAAACACGGGCTCTGCCGATACATCTGCCATGCCCGGTGCCTACTGGAACCCGGCCATCCTTGGCTTTAGACAGAACCTGAACTATACGCTGAACGGCGAAAAGCGCGACCTGGACCGCACCGGCGGTTCCCTTGGAATCGAGTCTTCGGTAGGCAAGCGTATGGGAATCGGTTTTGCCATGCTTTACCGCGGCGACATGGACTTCAAGGTTATCGATGACGATGACCAGACTCTCGGTACGGCTACACCGTTCTTTTCCATGATGTACCTTGGATTTTCGTACAGGGCTACCCGCAGGGACGCCTTCGGCATTTCCCTTTCCATGAGCTACGACAACATGGACATTGCCGAATACTACGAAGACGAAAACATTGAACTGAACGACGGCTATACCAGCCCCGTTTCGCTGAACCTCGGCTGGCTCAGGCAGTGGAACGAGAAGTGGTCCACTTCGGTGGTCATTCGGAACTTGAGCTTCAGCAAGAACCTGTCCTCTCGCTGGACCAAGACGGTGAGCTCCGACAATTCCGTGCCCTCTACCGAAGGGGTGCGCCCGAAGGTCTTGCAGATTGGGGCGGGTTACCGCTCCAAGGTGATGGGCAAGCCCGTTTACGCCTGGATGGAAGCCCTGGATTACCAGCTGGCGGATACGCTTCTGGTCTTTGACACCCATTGGCACTTGTGGACCGCCCGTGTGGGCTTTGAATGCGAAATCATTACGGACGGGACTATCCGCACGGGTATGGACGACCGGAATTTCATGGTGGGCCTTGGTTACAAGTTCCGCATTCCCATCGCCAAAAAGAAATACCTGTTCGACGTGAACTACGCCCTGACTTACGAATCGGAGGCGGACCTCTGGAATCCCCTGAGTTTTGGCTTGCGAGGCTATATCCCGTGATTTCGGAACTTTGGATAGAGAACGTCCGGAGTCTTGTTTCCAGGGAACTGAAGTTTTCTCCAGGAATCAATGTGGTGGGTGGCCCCAACGGCTGCGGAAAGACCACGGTACTGGAATCTGTCCATCTGCTTTCCCAGGGTTTTTCCTTTCGGGCCCGTGACCTGAAGGAGATGATATCCTGGAACGCGGACGAGTTTATTCTTCGAGGAAATTTCGAGGATGCCGGCCGCTCGACTGCCCGCGGGATTCGCGTGGGACGGCGTACTTGCGACGTTCGTGAAAACGGGGAATCCCTCAAGTCGGTGGCGGCTCTTTTCGGGAACTTGCCCGCCGTGGTGATGCAACCTTCGGATATCGAACTTTTGCGCGGGGCTCCGGATGTACGCCGCCGCTGGCTGGATGAAATCCTTTGTTTTAGGTCGGCGGCAAATGCTACGACTTTGCGGAACTACCGGCGAATCTTGCAGCAGCGGAACCAGTGGCTTAGGCAGTTCAAGCGGGAAGGTTCAGCCACCGGCGGCGAAGAACTGTTCCTGGTGCTTACGGACCAGCTGGCCGACCTGGGTGCAAAACTCTGGGCCGCCCGCATAGAACTTTCAAAAGAGATTTCGCCGATTATTACGGGCTATTACCGCAAGCTTTCCAGTGGCATTGACGAAATTACCTGTGCCTACAAGAGTTCCATTCTCAAGGAGCTTGACGCCTTGGACGGTGCGGAATTTCTGGACGATTTCGGGCTTGACCAGGCGGCTTCTTCGACCAGTGGAAGCGCAGATTGCCTTTCGTCGGACTCTGGAGAATTGAGCGACGGCTCCGTAGATGAAAACGCCCTGCGGGAGGCCTACCGCCGTAAGCTTTCGGGGCTTGAATATGCCGAAAAAATTCAGGGGATTACGCTGTCGGGCCCTCATAAAGATGACCTTGGTGTGCGTATTGGCGATGTGGAAATGCGATCTTCGGGCTCTCAGGGGCAGTGCCGCTGTGCGGCTATCGCCATGCGTTTTGCCGCCGTAGATGTGGCCAGCCGTTACCTGAACAAGCCAATCCTTTTGCTGGACGATGTGTTTGCGGAACTGGACGTGAACCGTCGCGATGCCGTAGCCGCCCTGATTCGACAAAAGCAGTGCCAGGTGATTATCGCCACGCCTGAACCCGAAGAGTTGCCCTTTAAGTCGGACACGACAATTATTATCTAAAAGTTAGGGCATTAGCGGCTGCCATATGGTTTTGATTCCGATGGCAATCAAGATGATTCCTGCAATAATCTGAGGTAGGTTGCTCTTAAAAAACCTGGCGGCACGGTTTCCGATTTCAAAACCGAGAATGCCAAACAGGATTGCCGCAAGGGATATGGCGATAGTGGCAAAGACCATGTCGATTTCAACGAAGGCAAAGGAAATGCCGATGGTCAGTGCGTCAATACTGGTGGCGAGGGAAAGTATTACGACGCTTGCAAGGGACAGGTTTACAATCTTGTGCTCGTCTTCTTTTTTGCGAAATGCTTCCAAGATAAACTTGGCTCCCAGCAGGCAGAGAATAGCACAGGCAATAATAGAACCCAGGTCATGAATCCAGTGTTTTGCCAAAGTTCCAGAAAAGAACCCAATAAGGGTCATCCCCCCCTGAAAGAAACCAAACGACAATGCAAGAACGGTGGCTTTTAACCGGGACACTCCCGAGCGCCCCAGCCCAATAGAAGTGGCCACAGCAAAGCAGTCCATGGCCTCGATAACCGCAATGAGAATTACGGAAAGATAACTCAAAATAGCCTAAAAGGTTTAGGTGTTCTTGAACAGTTCTTCTTTGTCAA
>CALATK010000134.1 GCA_937891805.1 uncultured Fibrobacter sp.
CGAGGGGAAGGCCTTCCCCTTTGTCATTCGCGCCTTGCGACTCGGACCTTTCGTCTCCCTTGAGTCCCGCCTTGATCTTCTCGGCAATCTTTGCCGGGTTCAGCAGGAACTCCTTGGCGAATGCGATGGCTTCTTCCACCACGGATTCGGGGTGCTTGCCGCTCCAGCTGGCCACCAGGTCGCCGGATTCGGAACCCAGGGGTTTCTTTTCGCGGATTTCTTGACCCATCTTCAGGGCGAGTAGCAGGCCCAGCTCGAAGGGGCGGGGGCTTTCCTTGTCTTTCAGCAGGTTCTCGACGCGGGTGATCCGCTCGTCCAGGGGGATTTTTTCCAGTTCCGACAGGTCTTTTTCTGAAATCATGACTATAAAATAGAAAATGTCCGCCGATTTTCCGGAGAGGATGGCGGACGGAATAAAAAAGAACGGAGTCCCGAAGGGAACTCCGCTCTGTAAAGGAGAGAAAAAGAATTACTTCTTCTTGGCAGGAGCCTTCTTAGCAGCCGGCTTCTTAGCAGCGACCTTCTTGGCAGCCGGCTTCTTGGCGGCAACCTTCTTGGCAGCGGGCTTCTTAGCGGCAACCTTCTTGGCAGCGGGTTTCTTAGCGGCGGGTTTCTTTGTTGTAGCCATTGTTTTTTTTCCTTTTTTTAGGGTTTAACGATTTGATAGCTATAAAATAACTCTTTTTTCACAAATAATCAACACTTTTTTGAAATTTTTTTCTTTTTTTTTCAAAAAGGTATTGACAAGGAAAAAAACTGTCATTATACGCGTGCGACCCTTGTTTGTTACTTTGTCTGTGAAAATAGGCCGTTTTTTGATTTCATAACTTAATGATAATCAAAGTTTTGATAAAAGTTTTTGATAAGAGTGTTTTTGTTTTGTTGTCTGAAAAATTTTTCATTTTGAGACATCGCGAAGAGATTTTTGTCGCGAAAAAATTTTTGAAATTTTTTTGAAAAATTTTTTTCGGAACGTGGAAATTCGTCTGTCGAAAAACAAAAAACGTCCGTCGAGAGTCTCGCCGGACGCAAAAAAAGTTTATCTACAAGAGAAAAATTTCTTGCAGCTGGAATTATAGCGCGGGATTTTTCACGCTGTCGATGTATTTCTTGAATCCTTCTACGCCCAGGTCGAACATGTTCACGAACTTGGTGGCGAAGGGCGGAATCTTTTTCTGGTGCATGCCCAGGGCGTCGTGCATCACCAGCACCTGGCCGTCGGTATAGCGCCCGCCGCCAATGCCGATGGTCACGGCCTTCACCTCCCGGGTGATTTTTGTGCCCAGTTCTTCGGGAATGTGCTCCAGCACCATCTCGAAACAGCCCAGGTTATCCACAAAGCGGGCGGCCTGTTCGATGGCCCGGGCCTCTTCTTCCGTCTTTCCCTTCTGCTTGAAGTTTTCCGCCGTCTGGGGGAGCAGTCCCAGGTGGGCGCACACGGGAATGTCGTGACCGCAGAGGAATTCCAGCACGCCCTGGGGAGTTCCTTCCAGCTTGACGCTGGCAGCACCCAGGTCCAGAAACCTGCGGGCGTTATCGTAGGCCGTCTGCGGATCCTTGTCGCTCATGTAGGGCATGTCGGCCACTACGTGGGTGTTGGGGGCGCCCCGGCACACCGCTCCCACGAAGATGAGCATCTCGGTCATGCCCACGTCGCGGGTGGTCTTGTAGCCCAGCATGGTGTTGGCGAGGCTGTCGCCCACCAGAATCTGGTCGATGCCTGCGGCCTCCGCCATCTGGGCGAAGGCGAAATCGTAGGCGGTGACCATGGAAATTTTTTCACCCTTGGCTTTCTTTTCGGTTATGTCTTTGGGGTTGAGCATAGTTTTCGAATCTCCTGTAGCCATTGGAGGGAATGAATCTCCTTCAAGAAGCCGATGTGGTTCCTAAGATAGGAAATTAAGGCGTTCTCGGTATATTGGAAATCTTGAATGGGCAAGTTCCTGTGGAGTGCCCAGAAACCGTCCAGGGTTTCTTTCCTGGCGCGGGGGGAGGCGACTCCCAGGCAGTCCTTGCACAGGAACGTCCCCGATTCCGGTGAAAAATCCGCCGCCGGTTCCGTCAGGGGCTTTTCGCAGCGCCCGCAGGTGCCAAGTTCCAGATGGTAGCCCCACATTTCGCAGGTGGCCAGGAGCCAGCGGGCGAAGGCGCCGTCGGCAAGGTCCTTGCTGTCCAGTTCCGCAAGCGATGCTTCCAGATGCTGGAATTCCTCGTCCAGGGGCACGCCCTGGGGGGCGTAACGCAGGATCATTTCCGCCATCACCTGGGCCTGCGCCAGGTGCAGCAGGTCGCCCCGCATGGATTCGTGCCAGCGGAGAAGCGTGGCCTCCTTGACGAACTGCAGTTCGGCATTCGGGTTGTGCTTGAACACCACCTCCGCAAGAGCGAGCGGGTCCAGGGCGCCCCTGAAAGGCGACTCCTTCCGCTTTCCGCCCTTCACGATGAAGGACACGATCCCGCATTCCTCCGTCAGGGCCTTCACGATCCAGCTGGAATCGCTGTAGGGGTAACGGTGGAGGACTATGGATTTTGTTTTTTGCATGAAAAGCAGGTATGGAGTTATTAGTTACTAGTTTCTAGTTACTAGGATTTGGCTAGTAACTCAGAACTTAGAACTAGTAACTAGACAACCGGGAACGGAGGCCAGCCGAACTTCTGTCCGCCCACCACGTGCAGGTGGATGTGGAAAACGGTTTGGCCCGCATCTTCCTTGCAGTTGAACACGAAACGGGCGCCGGACTCCTCGAGTCCCAGGTCCTTGACGATTTGCTGGCCGCGGTAGAGCAACTTGCCCACCAGTTCGGCGTCTTCGGGCTTCATGTCCATGAGGGAGGCGATATGGCGCTTGGGGACCACCAGAAAGTGGACGGGGGCCTGGGGTGCCACGTCGTAGAAGGCGAACACGTCGTCGTCTTCGTAGATTTTCTTGGAAGGGATTTCTCCCTTGATGATTTTACAGAAAAGGCAGTTTTCGCTCATAGTGTATATTAATATAGTAAAGGGGTTAGGGGCTAGGATCTAGGATTTAGGGGTTAGGGTGTGGAGTGTCCGGAGGGACAATACCAAATGAGGACGCCGAACGGTCGTTCCGTGAGCCGAAAGCGACTCGTATTAACGAGTCGTGTCGGCGACCTTTGGACACTTGGCCTTCAGGCCTTAGTGTACATGGCCACCTTTAGGTGGGAGTGAGCGCTGACCGGAGAAGCAGTCCCTGAAAATGGCGCGAACGGTCGTTAAAAGAGGGGTGGGATCACTCAGTCACGCTGTTCCTTCGTCTCCACCCTCTCAAAAAACGGACGAAAATTTCAGGTCTGAGAGGGGTGGGATTGCTCAGTCATATTATTCCTTCGCAACCCTTCGGGTTTTGGCTTCGCCAAAATCCTTGACTGCGCAAGTTCACTTCGTTCACGCGCAGTCAATCGAACCCTCTCCGAGGGTTCGTGGACCCACCCTATTGAAACAAAAAATGGAGCCTTTGGGCTCCACTTTTTGTTTCAGGAGAGAGAGGGGTTCGAACCCTCGGTCCTGTGACAGACTCCGGTTTTCGAGACCGGCCCAATCGACCACTCTGGCATCTCTCCGAGGTTTGGGCCAATATAGCAAAAACCCGAGGTATTTTCAACCCAAAGAAAAATCCCCGCAACTTTGGTTGCAGGGACTCCTTTTGAAAAAATTCAGGCCTTACTTGATGACAATCCGCTTCGTTGCAGAAAGTCCGGCACCCTTGGCCCGCACAAGGTAAGACCCGCGGGCCATATCCGAAAGGCTGAACTGGTGGGTCCCGGCGGAGAGGGCTCCCCTGTAGAGGGTTGCCACGCGGTTGCCCTGCAGGTCGAACACGTCTAGAGAGATAGTTCCAGATTTGGCAATGTTCAGCGTAAGAGAGTTGTTTCTCAGGAGCAGATTTGCATTGGTGGCCGTTCTTGCAGTAATGGTGGCTGGTGGTGTATATGTGTTCCATCCGGGCATGTCCTCGAAGGTGATAATCCTATCGTCTTCCATGTTTTTCTTCCAGACGCTGTTGGCGGTCTGGCCGGGCCACTTGCCGCTCCAGGAACTGTACCAGGGCATCCACCAGCTCCATACGGCCTGGTCGGTATGCATGTTCTCTACATCGGGAATGGGACCGTTTTCGGACAGGGCCAGTATCTTGGAGGCGCCCCATTTATCCTTGAAGGAATCAAAGGCGGCGGAATTGCTGGAATGGTCATTGTCGTTGTTGTAGATGTCCACGGAAATTACGTCGTAGTAGTCGGCACCCGGGTCCCAAGACACGTCAAGGGAGGCTTCGGGGTTGAATACCCACACCAGGTTCTTTACGCCCTTCACGTTCACCATTTCGTCATAGACCAAGCGGTACAGGGCCGCATATTGTGGTCCCGTGGTGCTGTTGCTCCACCAGAACCAATCTCCGCCCGCTTCGTGCAGGGGCCTGAAGATGGCGGCCACGCTGTCCTTCTGGAGTTGCAGGAAATAGTCGGCAATGTAGTCGATGTCGGCAATAATTCCCTTATAGGCGTCGGATTCCTTGTTCCAGTTGGTGGTTCCAGACACAAAGGCTTCCGATACTCGGAAGGTGGTCCATTCTGTTCCGCCAGAATTTTTTGCAGCCTGTTCAGTAGCATAAAAGGCGTCCGCCTTGTCGGTTGGGTCTTTCCAATGCCAGCTAAAAGCGGGAATGCCTCCCTGGTTCCACAGATTCTTTGCCAGGAAAAGAGCCTTTTGGTCGTAGGCCTTGTTCCAGTCTCCGCTGGCGTTGGGGCCGGTAGAGAAGAGGAAGTCGAAACCCACCAGGGCGGGATATTTTCCGCTGCGGGTGTAGATATCCGCTACGTCTTCGTGGGTTTTGAAGTCCTGGTTAAGGGTATAGCGGTCCATATTGCCGGTCATGATGCCGGAAATGGTCTTTTTGCCGAAGTTTTCCACCAGGAATCCGTAGAGTTTGACAGCCTCGGCCGTAGCATCCTTCGTGACCAGGGTGCTGGAGATGTTGAATGCCTTTGACTCGAAGGGGTTGATTTCGATGTAGTCCACCTTGATCCAGCCCCAACTGGCTGTAATGGCTACGGTATTTGTTCCTGCCTTTAAGGTGACACTGGTAGATATGTCCACATAATCGTTTCCTTCGTTTACGTGGAATGTCCCTGCCGAAGCCCCGTTGACTTCGATATTGTTGTCCTTATCACCATAGGAGCCCGCGCAGTGGATGACTAGGGCGTATTTCCCTGCCGCATCCACGGAGACGTTGCTAAACGTGATGGAACCTTGGTTCAGGTCCACATAGGTTCCCTTTTTGGCGGCATCGCCCCCTATGGTCGCATCTTCGGCCTCGTACTTGGTGGCCCCTGCATAGGTTGCCGCTAATAGTCCGAAGGCCATTGTGATGATCTTAAAGTCCATATCCCAATTCTCTCTTTTTTTGTTAATTTCCGTTTCCTACAACCTTGGCCTCTACGAGTTGGCCCTGTTCTATGGTTATTTTCTGCTGGCTGTCAAAATTATTGATTACGGTTGCACCGTCAACGGTTACGGCATCGTAATAGACCGTTCCGTTGAAACCTTCGGCAAATACTTCCAGGTACACTTTGGAAATATTGCTCATAAAGGCGGTGTAGTCGTCCCCTTCTAGAACCTTCTGGTCTTTGGCGGTGGTGGAAAGATCTATTTCGCAAGACATGGACTTGCCGGCGTCAATCCAGCAACCGTCGGGCTGAGCCCAGGCCCAGTCGGGGGCTCCCGTCAGGAATGCCACCGTGAACCAGATGCCAGACAACTTGTTGGTGTTGTTCACGTTCATGGTGATTTTCTTGGCGGAGGACAGGTCGGGGACGCTGCCCTCCAAAATGACGATGTTTCCCTTGGCTGTGTCGCCGCTGCCTGCGGAGAACTTAACCTGTAACCATCCGTTGGTGGCGATGTCGTCGGGGAGCACTTCTTCCACTTTTCTTGCAGTATCCAATTCGGCCAGTTTGTAACCCGCTTCGCAATCTGCTACAGGGGTATTGGACATAGTGTACTTGTCCCAGCCGGGCATGTCTTCGAGGCTGATGGTACAGGGGCTGTCCATATTCGCCTTCCATACGGCATCAACGGTCTGATCCAAGAATTTTCCGTCCCAAGTCTGGTACCAGGGCATCCACCAGGACCACACGCTCTTTTCAGACGCCATTACAGACATATCGGGAATAGGACCATTTTCGGAAATGGCCAGCATCTTGTCTGTTCCGTAGTTTGCAATCAGTTCGCTGTGAGCTGCAGTGAACTTGGAAGAATAGTCCCACGCCTCGTAGATATCCAAACTTATGACATCGTACTTGCTAGCGCCTGGATTCCAGTCGGTATCCTTGGCGTATTCCGGATTCCACACCCAGATGAGGTTCTTGACACCCTTGACGCCAACCATCTCATCATAGACCAAATTGTAGAGTGCCTGGAATGCAGCACCACCCTTGGCGCCCCACCAGAACCACTTGCCGCTGGCTTCGTGAAGCGGGCGGAATATGGCGGCAACACCGGATTCCTGGAGGGTTAGGAACATATCGGCAATTTCGTCAATGTCACTGACCAGTTGCTTGTAGGTTTCTGATTCCTTGTTCCAGGCGCAATTAGCCGTACAGGCAGGGTCGGCAAAGCCTTGAGTGAAATCAAAATCGGTGTATTCCTTGGAGTTTCCAGACTGGGTATAAAAAGCGTCAATCTTATCACTAGGGTCCTTCCAGTGCCAGGTGAATGCGGGAATGCCACCCTGGTTCCACAGGTCCTTTGCCGCATCCAAGGCCATCTGAGTATATTCCTTGTACCAGGCGTCGCTTGCCTTTAGGCCGGTGGCAAAAAGAAAATCAAATCCCACCAGTGCCGGGTACTTGCCGGTGCGCTCTTTAAAAGCAACCACGTCAGGAAGGTCTTTGACCTTGGAGGAACTGACATCTCCGGTCATAAAACCGGAAACCGTTTTCTTGCCGTAATTCAAGGAAAGAAAATTGTAAAGTTTCTGGGCGCTTTCCGTTGCACCATCGGTAACAGGTTTCGAGTATTCACCTGCAGAGTCAGAAGATTCCGGTTCTTCGGAAGACTTTGTGCTGGAGGAATCGTCGCCGCAGGCGGTAAATAGACTGCAAGCGAGAATTGTCGAAAAACAGAATGTGAGGCCTTTTTTGAAATTCATTGTACACTCCTTAATTTTCCCAAAATAAGAAATTATGGGTGACTGCGAGAAAAATTAAGATATAAGTATCTTATTTCTTCAGGAACTTGGCCCCGAATGTAAATTTTCGTGAATCTTCGGGAGGGATTTCTATCAGCCCGCGGTGGTGGTTCAGGGCGTCGGGCTCCGATGTCATGGGCTCGATGGCGATGCTTGCCCGGGTAGGGGGCGTGTAAATCTGGATGGCGTTGTATTGCCCTTGACCGGCCTGTTGCCAGATGTCCAGTTTGCCTGCGCTCCCTTCCAAAAACACATGGGCCTGGGTTTGGGATTGTGCCGTCGCACTTGAAAAATCGCCTCCCAGGCAGAAACAGTCGTTGATGAACTCGTCGCCGATGTCGCGGCCGCCCACGAAGCGGGTGTCGTCCTTGAAGTTCCCGGTGGGAAGGTCCGCCTGGTCTAAGAGGGCAAGCTTGCTTTCGGGGAGCGTCATCTTCAGGTCATTCACCTTTTCGCCCAGGCTGTAGTATGGGTGCCAGCCTTCGGAATAGGGCATGAGTGCCTTTCCGATGTTCTGCACAGAGGCCTCTACGGTATAAGATTCACCTGTGAAAGTTACTTTGTTTGTAGCCTTGAAAGGGAAGGGGAACCCGGCGAAGGCGCCCGGCCAGTCGCAGGTGAAAACGGCGGTGCAACTTTCGGAATCGCTCTCGAAACTTTTGAATTTCCATTCCTTGTTCTGCAAGAAACCGTGGAGGGCATGGGGTGCCCAACTCACGTTGTTTATAAGGGCGTAGGTGTTGCCATTCCAGGTGAACTTGGCGTAGGCGGTGCGGCCCGGGAAGGGGGCGAGTCTGCAGCCTGCATTGGTGTCGGGGCCCATTTTGTAGATGTCATCGCCTTCCCGGTAACCGAAAAGCAGGTCCAGTTTGTCGGAACCGGTGACGCCCGCGCCGTTTTTTGCAACGGGTATGCGCCAGGCGTTAAGGCCTCCGCCGTAACCGCTCAGAATTTCCAGTTCAGCGCCGTCATCGCGCTGCAAAACATAGCATTGGATAGTGCCGAGAAGGCGAGAAATCAGTTTGAAGTTGCTCATGGCAAGGAAGATAGAAAAAAGGCGAGGGTTAGGAGTCATGAGTCGTGAGGCGCGAGTCGTCATCCTCACGCAGGTGAGGATCCGCTTACTGCAATCTAGCAGATCCTCGTGATTCTATCGCTGCGCTCCAGAATGACAGCGAGGATGACAACGTTTAAGACCCGAACCGCACATTCCTCACCTTCCTAAATCCTAACCCCTAGATCCTATCCCCTAAATCCTAACCCCTAGATCCTAACCCCTAATACCTACAACCTCTCAAACTTTTAATACTATATTTATTTGTATGGATTCCCGGACCATTGTCGCACCCATGACTCCCGCAGGCGTTAGCGCCGTGGCGGCCATCCGCGTAAGCGGCCCTCAGGTGCGTGACGTAGTTCTGGCCCTGTTCGGCGAAAGGGCTGTAGCCCGACTGGAAAGCCACATGGCCCGTCTGGGAACGGCCCGGGACCCTAAAACCGGCGAAACCGTCGATAGCCTGCTTTACCTGTTTTTCGAAGGACCCAATTCCTATACCGGCGAAGACACTCTGGAACTTTACTCCCACGGAAACCCGCTGATCGTGCGGGAACTGATTCAGGCCATCCGCAAGGTACAAGGCGTTCGTCTGGCTGAACCTGGGGAATTTACCCGCAGGGCCTTTCTGAACGGCAAGATGGACCTGGTCCAGGCGGAATCCGTGGCCGACGTGATTCACAGCGCGAACCGTGCAGAACTGAAAAACGCCCACCGCCTGCTTTCGGGAACGCTCTCGAAAAAGATTCAGGAATTGAACGAACAGGTGAAGGACATGTCCGCACGGCTGGAACTGGACGTGGACTTTGCCGAAGAGGAGGCCGACCCGGATTACGATTCCTGGCGCAAGAGGATTGTGGCCATCGGCGAAAAGATTTCGGAAATCCTCCAGAGTTTCCGCGGCAAGGAAAACCTGAGCCGCCTCCCGCTGGTAGTGCTCTACGGAGCCCCCAACGCGGGCAAGTCCAGCCTGGTAAACGCCCTCCTGGGCGAAGACCGCATTCTCGCGAGCAGCGTCCCCGGCACCACCCGGGACTTCGTGGAGGTCCGGCTGTTTTTGCCCGGCGGGGAAATCCGTCTAGTGGATACCGCAGGCATTGCCGACCGGGCCACCGACGAGCTGGACGCCCTCAGCATGGAAAAGAGCCGTGAAATCCTGAAAGAGGCAGACCTGAAGATTCACGTGGTGGACGGGTGTGAATTCGGAGTTCGGAATTCGGAATTCGGAGTTGGAAATCAAAAATCTACAACAGATTCCGATGTTACCGTCATCAGCAAGTGTGATTTGCTGGATGAGAGAACGGCCTGCGGCCTACAGACG
>CALATK010000135.1 GCA_937891805.1 uncultured Fibrobacter sp.
CGACATCAGCGGTAAAATTCTGGACAAGGGCCGTGAGAATTACGCCTTGAACGGCCTGGACCTGCGCCCTGGAGAATTTTTCAGGGGATCAGCCCTGGAGTATGTACCTTGGGCCTTGAAGAAGGGAATCAAGTTCGACGGAATCGTGCTAGACCCGCCCAGCTTTGCCCGGTTCAAGGGCGGCAACTTCAACGTGCGGGAACACCTGCTGCCTCTGGTATCGGAGTGCGCGGGCCTCTTGAATGCCGGCGGTTTTTTTATGGTGAGCTCCAACTACAGCGAATTTGCGCTGGATAAATTTTCGGCAGATGTTCTTTCTGCGGTCCGTAACGTGTGCTCCAAGGCCCGCACGGCCTGGAAACGCTCCCAGGGCGTAGACTTTCCCGGTGCAGGACTCTCTAAGGAAAGCTCCCTGGTGGCAACACTGGTGGAAGTTTAGTCTTCTACCGCAATCTGGAGTTCTTTGAGCTTGCGCCACAGGGTGGCGCGGCTGATGCCAAGTCGCTTGCAGACTTCGGTCTTGTTGTTCTTGCAGACGCTCAGGGCGTGCAATATGTGTCTGCGTTCCATCTCTTCGAGGGAAAGGATTTCGCTTTCGTCTTCGTCGTTTTCGCTCTTGTTACGACCTGCGTCTTGCTTGGGAGCGGTGTTCGAAGGTTGCAACGGGATGGCGGCCACTTCCTTCGCTTCGCTTTTCTGGTGGGCGATGGCCAGCGTCTTTTCGCGAGCTTCTTCTTGCACGCTTTCGGGCAGGTCCTCGAGCCTGATCACACCGTCTTCGGAAAGCACAATGGCGTGTTCCACGATATTTTCCAGCTCGCGGATGTTTCCGGGATAGGCGTACTTGGAAAGGGCGTACTGCGCCGCCGGCTCCAATTCTTTAATCTCTTTGCCGGTAGCTTCCTGGTTCTTTAAGACAAAGTAACGCACCAGCGTCGGTATCACCACGCGCCGTTCCCTGAGGGGCGGCAGGTGCAGGTGGAAGGTATTCAGCCTGTAGTACAGGTCTTCGCGGAAGTTGCCCTGTTCCATGGCCTGCTGAAGGTCGCGGTTGGTGGCCGCCACGATACGCACGTCCAGGTAGCGGGCTTCGGTCTCGCCGACGCGACGGATTTCGCGGCTCTGTAAAAAGCGCAAAAGCTTGACCTGGGTAGCGGGGGAGAGCTCGCCCACTTCGTCCAGGAACAGCGTGCCGCCGTTGGCGGATTCAAAAAGGCCTTTCTTGTCGGCGGTAGAACCCGTGTAGGAGCCCTTCTTGCTTCCGAAGAGTTCGCTTTCGATTAGGTTTTCGGGAATGGCACCGCAGTTTACCGCCACGAAGGGGGAACTAGCCCGCTTGCTGTAGCGGTGGATGACGTTGGCCAAAAACTCCTTGCCGGAACCAGATTCGCCGGTAATCAGGACGGTACTCGTGGTGGGGGCGATCTTGTATACCGTCTTGAGGATTTTCCGCATCTCGGGGGTGTCTCCCAGGAGGCTGTCCAAAACCTGGGATTCCATGAGCTGGTGGGTGGAGTTGTTCTGCTGTTGCGCCTGGATTTTCTTGGCGATATCTTCCAGTTGCTCCACGGTGGCGGGTTTCATCAAGAAACTATTGGCGCCTCTCGCTATGGCGCTGGTAGCGCCCGGCCAGTTCTTGCTGTCGCAGAGCACAAAGATCTCGATGCCGGGGTTCTTCTCCTTCAAGAAGCTGACCATGTCCATGTTGGAATGGGTCAAAAGGGGAACCTCTATAAACGCAAGGTCTATAGAGTCCTTCTTGACGAGAGGCATTAGGGATTCCCTGTCGCTGCAGAGGATAAGTTCCGTGTCCTTTAAGGACCAGGAACGCCGGATGTCGCTGATAAAGGAATCGTCTAAATCGGCGATCAGAATATTCATGGATTAGCTGTGGCTCTTGATGATTTCGTCCACCTTGTCGCGGAGTGCCTGCAAGTCTATGGGCTTGTTGAAAGTGGCGGCAACGTCAAAATGCTGGGCGGTCACCAGGTAGTCATCGGCGGCAGTGCGTCCGCCACCGCTCACGGCGATGGTCCGGTCGCTCATGCCCATGCGGCGGAGGTCCAGAATGACTTCGTAGCCGTCTACGTCGGGCATGATGATGTCGGTAATGATGACATCGTATTTCTTGTTCTGGTAGAGAGCCTTGCCTTCTTTTCCGTTGGCGGCGGTTTCCACTTCGTAACCCTTGATTTCCAATGCGGACTTGAGCATCAGATTGAACTGGGTGTCGTCATCAATAATTAGAACTGTGGACATTTTGTTCCCCTTGAGATTCGTTATACAATGACCAATATAGATTAAAATTAGTTCCTTCGCCAAGCCTTGTCTGCACGGTTAGATAGGCATTCCCCTCTTTTAGCAGGCGAAGCGCCGAAGAAAGACCCAGGCCCAGACCCTCGCCAGGAGCTTTGGTGGTAAAGAACGGCGAGAAAATTCGTTCCAGCGTGTTGGAATCCATGCCGGTACCCGTGTCCGCTATGGTGAACTTGGCGTAATTTCCGGGCGGGATAGGCGGGGCGTAGGGCGTAATCAGCTGATGGACCAAGGATTCTTTTTCTAGCCCGAAGGTCAGGGTTCCTCCCATCTCCTTCATGGCGAAGAGAGCGTTGTTGGAAAGATTGCTGATAATGCGGTCCAGGGCGGCGGGGATTCCCGAAATGCGGATGGACTTGTCCATCTTGCTGGAACTGATGGAAATGTTCGGCGGAAGGGTCAGGGAAAGCTTTTTCTTCACGTCGTCGATTATCATGTAGGGGGCGAAAACGATGACGTCGCCGGAGCTCTTGGCCTGGCCTCGTATGGTGTTCAGCAGTTCTTCTAGCGAGACTTTCCCCCGCTGGGCGGCCTTGGTGGCTTCTGCCACGAAGTTTCCGGCGGTGAGCACCTTTTTCTTGATGCCGTCGTCTACTTCTTCGGACTGGATGGCGCCAAGCATTTCTGATGCCAGCTGGCAGAATCCGATTTGGGACCCCAGGATGTTGTTGTAGTCGTGGGCGAAGGCTCCGCAAAGGGTGCCCAGTTCTTCGAGCCTGGAATGGATGTTCTTTTGTTCCTGGAGAATGTTCCTTTCCCTTTCTACGCGCTTCTGGTCGGTCATGTCGATCTTGATACCGATGACCTTGTAGGGTGAATGCTTGGAGAGGATGGGGATAAACATGTTCTCGAATATGGACACGAATTTTCCGGCGTTGATTTGCACGTTGGCTTCGTCTTCGGAAATTTCTTCGCCGTCCGGAAGTTCATAGCTGGTGTGGCTGTTGGGGTTGCCTTTTTCGCGGGCTTCCAGTTCGTAGCTTGAAATGCTTCCGGCGTCGTCTGTGGTATGGAACAGGTTGCCCCGCTTTTGCAAGTCCCGCTGGTTTTGCGCCATGTAGACGCCGTGCTCGTTCTTGGCCCAGAACTGGAAGGGGAGCGCGTTGATGAGGGTGTTGAGGAACGATTCGTTTTCGTTGGATTTTTTCTGGGACCTGTCCAGACGGTCCTGGTAACGCAGCAAGTCCTGTTTGTATTCGGCGAAC
>CALATK010000136.1 GCA_937891805.1 uncultured Fibrobacter sp.
CCAACCTTGAATGCATCGGCAGGAACCTTGATGTATTCAGCGGTGAGCTTGGAAACCGGGATGAAGCCTTCGATACCGTCGGCGAGCTCAACCACGACACCGCGGTCCAGCATGCGAACGATCTTGCCCTTCACTTCGGCGTCCACGGGGTATGTGGTTTCCACAGAATCCCACGGGTCTTCGGTGAGGTGCTTCATGGAAAGGCTAATGCGGCGCTTTTCCTTATCGACGGCCAGCACGACGCATTCCACCTTGTCACCCTTCTTGACCATTTCGTTGGGGTGGGTGATCTTCTTGGTCCAGGACATGTCGGACACGTGGATGAGGCCATCAACACCTTCCTTGATTTCGACGAAGGCGCCGAAGGAAGCGATGTTGCGGATTTCACCAACCACGCGGGCACCCGGCGGAAGTTCAGTTTCGATAGAATCCCACGGGTCGCTTTCCAGCTGCTTCATGCCGAGAGAGATACGTTCTGCATCTTCTTCAACCTTGAGCACCACGGCTTCCACTTCCTGACCAACGGTGAGGATCTTGGACGGGTGCTTGACATGCTGGGTCCAGGACATTTCGGAAACGTGGATGAGGCCTTCGACGCCGCTATCCAGTTCAACGAATGCACCGTAATCGGTAATGGACACAACCTTACCCTTAACGATAGCGCCTTCGGGGTAGCGTTCGGCGATATCCTTCCACGGATGGGGCTTAAGCTGCTTCATGCCCAGAGAAATGCGTTCCTTCTTGTCGTTGAAGTCGAGAACCATAACTTCGACTTCCTGACCCAGCTGGACCATTTCGGTGGGGTGGTTGATGCGCTTGTAGCTCATGTCGGTGATGTGGAGGAGGCCGTCTACGCCGCCCAGGTCAATGAATGCACCGAAGTCGGTGATGTTCTTGACGATACCCTTGCGAACCTGATTCTTTTCGAGGGTTTCGAGCACGTCGCCACGCTGCTTGTTGCGTTCTTCTTCGAGAACCACACGGCGAGAAACGACGATGTTGCGGCGAGCCTTGTTGACCTTGATAACCTTGAGGTCGAATTCCTGACCGATGAGGGCGTTGATATCCGGGATCTGACGGAGGTCGATCTGGGAACCCGGCAAGAAGGCGTCGATGCCGAACAGGTCGACAACCACACCGCCCTTGATACGCTTGGTGAGCGTACCGCGCACGACTTCGTTGTTTTCGAAAGCGGCGTGGATGCGGTCCCACACGCGCACGAAGTCGGCCTTCTGCTTGGAGAGGATGAGACGTCCGTCTTCATCTTCCAGCTTTTCGACAAACACTTCGATTTCGGAACCGATTTCGAGGGAGTCCGTGTCCTTGAATTCAGCACGGTCAATGACACCTTCGGACTTGTAGTTCACGTCGATCAGCACTTCCTGGTCGTTCACCTGGCTAATCTTACCGGTAACGAGCTTGCCCTGTTCCAGGCAGTCCATGCCGGCGTAGATGTCGGCGTTGGCCTTGCGGAAGTCCGGGGAGCATTCGCCTTGGGCGGCGAGGATTTCAGCGAGATCTTCTTGAGTTCCGAATTTGAGATTTTGAGACATATTGTTTATTTGGGTTGTGGTTAAAAGACTCGGGGCTACGCCACTACACCTACGTAGTCGAGAATCTTTTGCACCTGTTGTTGGATTGAGATGTGTGTAGTGTCAATTTCGATTGCGTCATCCGCCTTCTTGAGGGGGGCGTTTGCACGGGAAGAGTCCAGGCGGTCCCGTTCCACCAGGTTGTGGAGGACCTCTTCCAGGGTAACTTTTTCGCCTTTTTCAAGGAGTTCCTTGTAGCGGCGCTCGGCGCGGACCTCTACGTCCGTCACCATAAAAAACTTGTACTTGGCATCGGGGAACACCACGGTTCCGATGTCGCGGCCATCCAAGATGCAGCTCTGCTTCTTGCCGATTTCCCGCTGCAGCCTGGTCATGGCGGCCCGGACCGACGGCAGGGCGCAGTAGATGCTCACGTTGTTCGACACCTTCATACCGCGGATTTCGCTTTCGCGGCACACCCCGTTAATCAGGATGTGATTTTCGGAGTCGAACCCCAGAGTCAGGTTAGAGAGCAACTTGTCCATGGCGGGGCCGTCCTCGGCAGGGAGTCCTGCGTCCAGGGCAGCTAATGTCACGGCCCTGTACATGGCGCCCGTGTCCAGATAGGTGATACCCAGGGTCTTGGCCACAATCTTAGCGGTGGTACTCTTGCCGGTACCCGAACCGCCATCCAGGGCTATCACAAAATTCTCGCCACTTTTACTCATAAGTGGGGACAAATATAGCTAATTCAGAATCCAGAGTTCGGAATTCGGAGCTTTTCAAGGAAACAATTCCGAATTCATAAATCCGAAATCCGAATTTTTACCACACATCGTATAAGTAGTGGTGTTCCACCCCGGTATAGGTGTCGGCGTATATGACCTCGGCACCCGAATCGTAGACCGTCAGGCTGTAATTGCCGTCCAGGTTGAACTGGTAATAGTATTCGCCATAATGCCGGTCGTAAGCGTAATCGTACTCGTCTTTCCAGAAATAGTAGGGGCCGTATCCATCATAGTAGACAGTCGCATCCCCGTTCCAATCCACCTTCACGGACACCGTCAAAGAAGGCGACAGGGAATAGGCATCGCCGCAAAGGTAGTCGGCCCCCATCCAGGAGCAGTCCTGCCCGTAATAATAGTGGAAATGGAGTTTTGCCTGGTAACCGTAATCAGAGTCATCGGTTCCCCAGTCCCCGCAACCCACGAGCACCAAGGCAAGGGCAAATAAAAGAATCGATAAGTGTTTCATGTTTCTTTACAAGAATCCCCCGACAGCAGTCGAGGGAAACCTAAAATTTAATTTATCTCAAATTAGTCAGATTCGTAGTCGCCGTGAAGTTCCTCTTCGGCCGCTTCGGTGTTTTCATCTTCAAACTTCTCTGGAGCCTGCAGGTCGCGGGTGCTGCCGTACTTGCGCTTTTCCTCTTCCGTCAGTTTATTGGAATACACGATGTCTTCCTGTTCCTTGTTGGCCGCTTCTTCTTCCTGCTTCAAGACACGCTGGCCTTCTTCTAGACGGCGGCGGATGTGTTCCTTTTCCATTTCTTCCAAGTTGGTGCCCACCTTGGCCTGTTCTTCGGAAACGATGTAGCGCTCGTTAGCCTCGTCCATAGCGTCCTTGATGCCAATCAAGCGGCCCTTGCCATCCACCTTCAAGCCCGCCTTGCGGAGAGTCGAAAGAGGCAAACGGCGGGCGGCCACCTTGTATTCTTCCTTGAATTCATCGCCATCACTAATCTCGTTGGCTTCGCTCTCAGTCACATAATCCAATGCTTCATTCCAACGAGAACCCTGCACACACGATGTAAAACCCACCAAGGCGTTGTCAATCTTTTCGGGATCGTCCGAAACCGTACCTGCACAACCGGCAATAATCATTGCCAAAAAAGAAACACCCATCAATAGTTTTTTCATAGGATTTTCCTCCGAAAAAATAATAACCCTTTCAAATATACACAATTTTTTTTGAAAAATCCGCTTTTTACCTTTTTTTTGCATTTTTAGGCATTTCCTGCGGACAGCACCCCCCTTTTTTCTATTTTTTCGCCCATTATGAACGAAAATGCGGACATCTACCGGATATCTACCGGCGACAACAGGGAAATCGTCCTTGTAGGCACGGCCCACATCTCCCAGGTTTCCAAGGAACTGGTCAGGGAGACCATCGAAACCGAAAAGCCCGACACCGTATGCGTAGAACTGGACGCCGGGCGCATGCAGTCCCTCAAGGACCCCGACCGCTGGAAAAACACCGACCTGAAGTCCGTCATCAAGAACAAGCAGCTCGCCACCCTCATCGCCAACCTGGTGCTGGGCTCGTACCAAAAGCGCATGGGAGCCCAGACCGGAGTCAAGCCCGGCGCCGAACTGAAAGAGGCCGTAGATGAGGCCGAAGGAAACGAAATCCCCGTGGTCCTTGCCGACCGGGATATCAAGATTACGCTGAAGCGGGCCTGGGCATGCACCCCCTGGTACCGCAAGCTGAGCCTCCTGGGCGGCCTGTTCGGGAGCATCTTCGACAAGACTCAGGTCAGCGAAGAAGAACTGGCCAAAATCAAGGAACAGGATTCCCTCAGTGCCATGATGCAGGAATTCGGCAAGACCTTCCCCGAAGTAAAGAAGGTCCTGATTGACGAGCGGGACCAGTATCTGGCCAGCAAGATCAAGACCGCCCCTGGAAACAAGGTGGTGGCCGTCGTAGGCGCCGGTCACGTGAAGGGAATCGCCAGCATCATCAGCGAGAACAAGGAACTCCCCAGCGAAGAGTCCATCACGGTTATCCCCAAGGGTTCCCCCATCTGGAAAATCATCGGCTGGGCAATCCCCGTAGCCATCGTGGCAAGCATCATCTACATCGGCTACCAGGCAGGCATCGAAAAGGCCGGCGAACTGAGCCTCCACTGGGCCATGCTTACCGGCGGCGGCGCCATGCTGGGCACTATCATCGCAGGCGGACACCCTCTCACGGTTCTGGTGGCGTTGGTCATGGCGCCCTTCACAGGACTGACGCCGCTTATCGGCGTCGGGTTCTTTACCGCCCTGACCCAGGTCTATATGCGCCCGCCGAGAGTCCAGGAAATGGAAACCCTCGCCGACGACATCTGGCAGGTGAAGCACTGGTGGAAAAACCGCGTCACCCGCGTCATGCTCTGCTTCTTGTGTCCGGGAATCCCCGCTATCATCGGGAAGATCCTCGCCATATTCAAGATATACCAGGCGTTCTAAATCAATTCGGAGTTCGGAATTCTGAAATCCGAAATCTGAAATATCCTAAATCCTCTTCACAATGAACATGTGTCCGGGAGCACGGGCCGGGTCCAGGCGGACAAAGTTCTTGCTGCCACGCCACACGAAACTGTCTCCGGTAATCACGTCCTTCAAGAAGTAGAAGGCGTCTTCGGCCATGCCAAGCTTTGACATGTTGATTTCCACCAGGCCTTCTTGGGGGTTGTCCATATCCATATTGCACACGCACAAGATAATGTCGTCGCCGGTCTTCTTGGAGTAAACCATCAGCTGGTCGTTCTGCGCGTAATGGAATTCCAGGTTGTCGTATTCCTGCAGGGCGGCATGTTCCTGACGGGCGGTGTTTACCCGACGGACAAAGTCCTGGATACCCGGACCGCTCCAGTTGTGAACCTTGTACTGGTACTTCTCGCTGTCGGCCAGTTCTTCCTTGATGGGACTCGGGATATTTTCGCACAGCTCATAGCCGTTGTACATACCGGTAAGGCTCGAAAGAGTAGCCGCCAAGAAATAACGCTGTTTGAAGGCGTTAGGGCCCTTGTAGGCCAGGTACTTCGGGAAAATGTCCGGAGTCGTCGGGAAGAAAATGCCCCGCATGTATTCCTTGGCACCACTCTGGGTAAGTTCCTTCAGGTACTGTTCGAATTCCCATTTGGCAGACCGCCAGGCAAAGTAGGTATAGCTCATGTCAAAGCCGGACTTTGCCAAGCGATGCATCATTTTCGGGCGAGTGAATGCTTCGGCCAGGAACACCAGTTCCGGGCGTTTTTCCTTCACGTCGGCAATGAGCCATTCCCAGAAGGGGAAAGGCTTGGTATGGGGGTTGTCGATACGGAAAATTTCGATTCCCTTGTCGGCCCAGAACAGAATGATGTTCTCGATTTCTTTCCACAGGGCCTTGTAGTTTTCGTTGTAGTAGTCGAAGGGGTAAATGTCCTCGTACTTCTTGGGCGGGTTTTCCGCAAACTTGATGCTGCCGTCCGGTTCGTGGTAGAACCATTCCGGGTGACTCTTCACGTAGGGGTGGTCCGGGCTGCAGTTGAGGGCAATGTCCAGCGCCAGTCGGAGTCCCTTGTCTCGGGCGGTCTTTGCAAAATGTTCAAAGTCCTTCATGGTACCTAGTTCCGGGTCCACGTCGTAATGGCCTCCGTTCTTGTTACCCACGGCGTAGGGGCATCCCGGTTCAATGGGTTTGCCCTTCTTGTCCACCTTGGCGTGCAAGGCGTTGTTTGCGCCCTTACGGTTGGTGACGCCAATGGGGTGAATCGGTACCAGGTAAACCGTATCAAAGCCGAGATTCACAATGTAGTCCAGTTGCTTTTCGCAGTCCTTCCAGGTGGCACTCTTCTTGGGGTCTGTGCCCTGGCTCTTGGGCCACATCTCGTACCAGGTGCCTACACGGCTGTAGGTAGGGTCCACACGGAGTTTCATCACGGGGGACTCGGTAGGAACATCCTTCGGTTCAATGGTCCAGGCGCAAATCTTGTATTCGTAGTAACCGATGTTATTGACGGTAAAGGAACCTTCCCACTGGTCATTATCCACAAAGTGCATGGGAGCCTTTTCCCATTTTTTCTTGGACACGTGACGGTAGAAAATCGCAGCGTCGTACTTCTCGTGACTGTGGCGGAATATATCCGCCGTAAGCGTTACCGTATCACCGGGCTCACGCTTGAGCATAAAACGCCCCCCTTCGATTTGGGGGCAGATGTTTTCAATAACCAGATTGTCTTTGAGGGTAGGAATAGTAGCCATAATGCCGTAAATATAATTACTGGCGATGGCCCTGGAACCTCATGCAAAGAATCGCACCGACCAAAACCATACAGGTAATGGCAAAGGAGCCTCCGTAAGAAAGGAACGGCAATGGGAGCCCCGTCACGGGCATAAGCCCTATGGTCATGGCGATATTCACAAGAATATGGAAAAGGAATATGGTAGAGGCCCCCATGGTAATCAGGGTGATAAAGGGGTCCGAGAAAAGCTTGCAGGTAGAGGTGGCCCGCCAAAGGAACAAGAAATAAAGCACAAGGATTACGGCACAACCCATAAAGCCGAACTGTTCTCCAAGCACGCTAAAGATAAAGTCCGTATGTTCTTCGGGCAAGAAGGCCAGGTTGGTCTGGGTGCCATGCCCAAAACCCTTGCCCTTGAGACCACCTGAACCGATGGCCGTCAGGGACTGCAAAACCTGGTAGCCATCTCCCAAAGGATCGCTCATAGGGTCCAAAAAGGTATTCACCCGCTTCTGCTGGTGGGGCTGCAACATGTTCCAGGCCATAGAACTGGAATAACCCGCAAAGATGTTCACCACCAAAAACAAAACAGTCAAAATCTTGGGCAAGCGGCGACGCACCAAGGAGAACACCACAGCACAAATCAGGAGTCCCCAAAGCACCTGAAACATAGTCGTCTGGGAATGGGAAAACAGTACCGAAAGGAGCGGACTTGCCAGCAGGAACATGTCCGTCAAAGTGAGTCCCGCAAAAAAGAACCCCACGTAGGTTACCGCAATAAACACCAGGGCCGTACTCAGGTCAGGCTGTTTCAACACCAGGGCAAAGGGCACAATGAACAAAAGCATGGGCACAACAAAGCTCTTCAGCTTGAACAGGCTCACCGGATGCCTGGAGAGCCAATAGGATATGGTCAGCAGGTAGGCGATCTTTGCAAACTCCGAAGGTTGCAACTTGAATATGCCAAGGTCAATCCAGCGGCCTGCGCCCTTCACTACGTCACCGGCAAAAAACAGCACCACGACAAGCAGAATCAATGCCGCCACATACATGGGTACTACCATCCTCTTGAGCCAATCCAGACGCAAAAAGACAATGCCCGCCGCAATGGCGCTACCGCAAACAAAGTAAATAATCTGCCTAAACCAGAAAGTCTCGTAAAAGACCACCTTCTCGTTGTTGGTGGCGGAATAAACCAGCAACACACCACAGACCATCAGGCAAAGGGTCAAGAAAAGAAAGAACCAGTCCACCTTCAGGGACTTGTCCAAAAAACGACCGGAACTCATTTCTTGTCCTCCTTCCCAAAGTAGGCCATCAGCACCTTACGGGCAATAGGGCCCGAAACAGCGCCACCGCCACCAGCAGCTTCCATAATCACGGCTACCGCGATTTCCGGATTGTCCAGCGGGGCCACTGCCGCATACCAGGCGTGGGTCTTTTCGCCCTTCTTCCATTCGCCAGAACCGGTCTTAGCCCCTACGCGGATATCGGGCACACGGCCGCGCTTACCTGTTCCTCCGGGGTGGTTCACCACAGAATCCATGGCAGCCATCAAAATACGGTGGGTAGATTCCTTCATCTTTCCGGAGCGAACAATTTCGGGTTCGTACTTTCGGACCACGTTTCCTTCGCTATCCCGAAGTTCCTTCATAAAATGCGGCCTGTAAACGCCCTTGTTGGTGGCAAGAGACCCAACAAGCACCGCCTGCTGCAAGGGCGTCACAATCTGGCCCTGCCCAATGGACAAGTTCAGGATAAGCCCCCTGGCCCAACGCCAACCCAAGCGCTTGTTCCGCTGGTTGAAAGAAACCGAATCCGGAAGCCATCCCGCCTTTTCGCCGGGAATATCTACGCCCAGGGGCTTTTCTCCTAGGCCGAAACGCCTGCCGAATTCGTTAATGCGGGTCATGTCAATGTCGAGACCGGCCTGGTAAAAGAACACGTCGCAACTAAGCCGGATGGCGTTCACCACATTCAGGTTTCCATGGCTTCCCCAGCACTTCTGGTAGCGGGCTCCATACTGGAAACCGCCCGTACAAGATTTAGGATAATGCTTGAATTCCGAAAGCACGCCATACTCCAGCCCCGCTCCGGCCGTTACCAGCTTAAAGACAGACGCCGGCGGGTAAGTTCCCGAAATGGCGCGGTTGGTCAAGGGCCGCAGGGAATCCAGGGCCACCTGAGCCCATCCCTTGTTGCGTTCGCGTTTTTTCAAGGAGAAAATATTCGGGTCCAGCCTAGGCGAACTCACCATGGCAAGAATTTCTCCATTACGGGGATCTATGGCCACCAAAGCACCTCGGGCCGTATCCGGAATGGCCTCTTCTGCCACCTTCTGCAATTTCAGATCGATAGTCGATACCAGATGGAGTCCCGGTATGGGAGCCTTGCTATCTACCCCCTTCACCTGACTGATTTCGCGGCCGGAGGCGTTCACCTCCACCACCTTCACACCGTTTGTTCCGCGGAACTCCTGGTCATAAAACTGTTCCAGCCCTTTCTGGCCAATACGGTCACCCTGGGAATAATTTTCGTATTCCGGCAACTTCAGCTGTTCTTCTGAAATTTCGCTGGTGTAGCCCAGCACATGGGAAGCAAGTGTCCCGTAAGGGTAGGCACGCCTGGATTCGATAAGGGTCACTACGCCTGGCAGTTTTTCGGAATGTTCCTCTATAATGGAGACCTGCTCCGGCGAAGCATCTTCCAGAATGCGGATAGGCCTGTTCTTTATCCAGCGGGTCCGCTGGAATGCCGTATCTAGCGAAAGGGAATCAAACATCCTCTTTCCGTCCTTGTCCACAATATGGAGCAAGGCGTTAAACACAGAATCCCGACCAGCCTTTTTCCGAGGCAGGTTCAGCGCCTGCAAGGCTATCTGGTAAGAAGGCCTGTTGCGCACCAGGACCTCGCCGTTCCTGTCGTAAATAAAACCGCGCTCGGCCACCAGTTCCACACGACGCAAGCGGTTATTTTCCGACCGCTGGAAATTTTCGTCATAGTGAGTATGCTGCAAGGAATAAAGCCGAAACAATAGAATGACAAACAGAACGAATACGGCGGTCATATAGACCAGTACGTTCCAGTTCCGATTCTGAACACTCTCGTTATCGGACTTATTAAACATGGACCTTTTTCTTTTTCCCGATAGACAAGTGGAAATAGATGGCCGCAACAAACAGCGTGTAGGCACACTCCGGAAGGGTCTTGGAAAAGAACAGGTTGGTAACCACATCCTTTTCGAGCCCCGTCAAGAAGAAATAAACCATGTCGCACACAAAGAATCCAAAGCCGAGCACTCCCAGTTTCATGGGCAGGTTCAATGTCAAGAACCTTTCTTCCAGCTGGCCCACCAAGAATCCGAGCACCGTCATGGAAATGGTGTTGGCACCAAGCCATTCCGCAGGTCCGTAGACATCCTGGGTAAATCCGGCAAAGAATCCCCAGAAGCACCCTGCCGCAGGCCCGAACTTGATGGCGATGGACACGATCATGATAACGACAATATCGGGACTTGCTCCGAACAGCTGAATCCATTCAGCAACCGTCGTCTGCAAAATAAAGCAGACGATAAACACCAACAGAACTTTTATCCACTTCAAGCTATTCATCTAAAAGTTCCTGCACAACCCATTCCGGTTCTTTGCCCATCACAAAGACCTCTTCCAAAGAAGAAAATTCCTGGAAAGGCATGACATCCATCAATTGCATCACTTCCAAGTCAGAGGGACGAATCTGGGTCACCGTACCCACCGGAATTCCTTTCGGGAAAATTCCGCCAAGGCCAGAAGTAATCAGGGTATCCCCCACTTTCACGCCGGCGTGGGTCGGAATCATAGCCGAAAGGGTTCGCCCATCTACAGATTCCAAGAAACCCACCACCCGTGTCCTGCGCTCCAGTACAGACAACTTAAGATTCGGGTCCACCAAAAGCTGCACTCTGGAATGAGTGAGAGTAGCCTTAGAAACTTTTCCGACCAAGCCGTTCATAGAAAACACCGGCATATCTTCCTTGACACCTCTTGACGTTCCACGGTTGATGACAAGAGTCGTTAAAAAACGGCCGGGATTATGGCCCACCACACGTGCGGTCACAATGGGATAGTCCCACTTGTCGTCAAAGCGCACTAGCGCATGCAGTCGGGCAAGTTCTTGTAGGGCTTCGCTGGCATAGTACGTCTCCTGCCGGAGCCTTGCGTTTTCCTCTTTCAGCATCTCATTTTCATGAGCCACTGAACGGAATTCATCTACCGACGAAATTACCATCTGCGCCGGATAAAACACGGAGGCGAGAGCCGCCGATATGACGCTCTTCTGCGTCGCCTCCGGGGCCTGACGCATCAAGATTCCAAGCAGTAGAAAGAATGCAAAGGCGACTATGCCATGCTTCTGCGAAAACAAACCGACAATAAAGCGGAACGCTCTAAGCATCGAGGACCGTTTTCAGTTAGGCTAGTTCGACGAGGCAATCAGTACAGGACGATACTTGTCCAAATCTTCGAGAATGCGGGCGGCACCCTTGCAGACGCACACCAGGGCTTCGTCGATAACGTTTACAGAAAGGCCCGTCTCCTTGCGGATACGTTCGTCAAAGCCGCGAAGCTGAGAACCGCCGCCGGTCATGATAATGCCCTTGTCGTAAATGTCAGCAGAAAGTTCTGCAGGCGTCATGCTCAAGGCCTGTTTCACCGCTTCGATAATGGCGGTCACAGGTTCGTTCAAGGCTTCACGAATTTCCGTGCTGTTGATGGTCATGGTACGGGGCATACCCGCAATAAAGTCGTGACCGCGAACTTCCATGGTCAGTTCTTCTTCCAGTGGGCTTGCAGAACCAATCTGTATCTTGATCTGTTCAGCAGTACTTTCGCCCACATGCAAGTTGTACATCCTACGCAGGTAGCCCACGATGGCTTCGTCCATCTCGTCACCGCCCACGCGCACAGAAGCGTTGCAGACCGTTCCGTTCAAAGCAATCACGGCAATGTCAGAAGTGCCACCGCCAATATCCACAATCATGTTACCAACAGGGTCTTCCACAGGGATTCCCATACCCACAGCAGCAGCCATAGGTTCGTGCACCAGGTGGACTTCCTTGGCACCTGCCTGCTTGGCGGCGTCAATCACGGCACGTTTTTCCACTTCGGTAATACCGCTGGGCACACCGACCACCACACGAGGTTTTACCATCCACAGGGGGTATTTCTGCACCCGCTTGATGAATGTCTGCAAAAGGGTTTCCACCAGTTCAAAATCCGCAATCACGCCATCGCGCATAGGGCGCACGGCACGGGTTTCGCCAGGAGTACGGCCGAGCATTTTCTTGGCTTCGAAGCCGATGGCCGAAACCCTGTTGTTCTTGCTATCTACAGCAATCACGGTGGGTTCGTTAATTACAATTCCTTGACCTGCAACATGAACCAAGGTATTGGCGGTTCCGAGGTCTATACCGATATCGCAAGAAAATAATCCAAACAAAATGTTTCCCTCTGTGTGAAGATTTTGTTGATTAATATAGTAATTAGTTGTTAGGGACTAGGATCTAGGGGCTAGGATCTAGGATTGAAGGTTACAAGATGTTGTTAGGGACTAGGATCTAGGGGCTAGGGGTCGCTTCGCTTTGAGGCTCGAGGCACAAGGTGCCAGGTCCGAGGCGCAAAACTCAATTCTTCAACGAATCTGCCCCGAAGAACAGGACCTTGTAGTACCGGTCCCAATGGCGGGCACTCACATCGTAGCGGTATTTCCGCTTCTCGTGAAGCGCCATGTCCTTGTAGATAAAATAATCCACTTCGGCGTAGGCAGAGTAAATCTCGGCCTCCGCCCCAGAAAACAACCTAAAGTCCTTGACCCGGTAATAGGGCGTGTCCAACAAGGCATCCCGGCTTCCAGCCTTCATAGTCTCCGCCACCATAAACTTCAGGTCTTCCTGAAGGTAGGCTTCCAGCTTCTTTTCAATGCGGTCCGTCCGTTCGGAACAACCGACGAGCAGTAATGTAGCTAAGGCAAGGAATAAAAATCTCATATTGAAAATCTAGAAAATTCGGAATTCGGAGTTCGGAATTCGGAATTATCTTCATAAGCCAATTCCTAATTCTGAACTCATAAATCCGAATTAAAAAACGCCCCCGTTAGCGGAAGCGTTTTCAAGTCCTGTTACAAACAAATTAGAATGAATACGTTGCAGAGATTCTAGAGAAGATTCTGCCTTCGCCCTGGAAGGGGTTACGGAACAACAGGTCTTCAGCAACGGTCACATCAATTTTCAGTTTTTCTTCGATGTTGATGCCAAAACCAAAGCCCACATGGTCATCGGCAGTACCGTCAGCAAGCGGGTTCGTGCTGAAGAAGTTTCCGTCTTCACGGCAGATACCCTGACCAGACTTGTTCTTTTCGTTGACGTCGCACTTGGTATAGAGGATAGACTTCTGACCGCCAACGCGAATCACGAACCAATCCCACCAAATGTTACGTTCGATACCGAAGGTAATCATACCGCCAATATCGGAACGCTTGTCCCAATGGGGGTGTTCTTCACCCTGAGAGTCATAAATGGATTCGCCAGACTCGTAGTCAAAGTACCAGTCGTGAGCCTTCAGCTTGTTCCAGATGAAGTCAGCACCCATCCAGAAGAAACCACGATCAAGCGCGACGTTGATACCGAGACCGGCCTGTGCATGCTTGTCTTCGATACCAGGAGCCTGCATCAACCTCATGGAGAAGGCCGGCACCAGCTCACCGTCCAGAGCGTCCAGCGTAAAGAAAGCGCGGGACTTGGCAAGGAAGGAGAAATCACCGTCATCGAAGAAATTCAGGTGTTCCGGACCGTACTGAATACGAGCCAAGCCAAAGCTGAACTCGAAATCAATATTGCTTCCGAACTGCAGATTCAAACCACCATCGGCCTGGACCGCAGAAGCGTATGCGCCGCCTTCCACTTGGTAGTCACCGCTTTCCGTCTTGTCGCCGCCATCCTGGTGGGCAATGTAGATGTGCAAGCCCCAAGCATCTCCGTTAGAAAGGGTACCGCCCAA
The DNA here is from genome assembly GCA_937891805.1 of uncultured Fibrobacter sp. Lineage (GTDB taxonomy): Bacteria > Fibrobacterota > Fibrobacteria > Fibrobacterales > Fibrobacteraceae > Fibrobacter. The sequence continues at coordinate 13,551 of CALATK010000136.1, forward strand.
GAAGCCGTCGAAGTTCGTCACAGTCTCAGGAACTGCCGTGGTGTCGCCAGAGGTTTCACCAACAACTTTCGTCGGGAAATAACGCATCAGCTCGTTGTTAATACGGCCAAAAAGACCACCGATAGAGAGGCGCGGATCGGGATTGTTTTCGTCACCCAGAGAAAGCGAGAAAATGCCACCAAAGTTCGGATGCTGCGGATCCCTATTCGTTCCCGTAGGCACATCCTGGGTATAAGGTCCAAATTCACCGATCAAGTAGTTCGGGTAAAGGTTGATGTTTGCAGCGTTGTCAAAGATGCTAACATCATCCATAATGTAAGTGGTGTTCTTGCCCATGGATTCCACACGGGCGAAGGTTGCAAAGGCAGACCCCACGCCGAGGACGCCGAAGGATAGACCCACTGCCGCAGCTGTTTTAAAATTCATTGTACAGGACTCCTGTTGAAATATCTGTCATAAAGTTAAATATATTCTTTGAAAAACGCAACAGAAAAATGAAAAAAGACCGCGCTTTTGGCACGGCCTTTTTTAGCATATCGCTAGACCTGAATTATTCAGAGAAGGTGAACGGAATAGTTACCGTAGTGTTACCGGACTTCACCTTGCTGAACTTCCAGCGGCTCACGGCATTCTTGATTTCGCCATCAAACTCGCCGTAACCAGTGGTGGAAGAAGCAATGGAAATGCTGATAACTTCACCGCCCGGAGCGATCGTGAACTTCAGGGTAACCTTACCCTGGAATCCCGGTTTCTTCTTCAGGAACTTGTTATAGATGTGGCGCAGACCCGGAGTACGCTGACGCACAACCTTCATGATGTCTGCAGCGGAACGAGATCCACCGCCGGCACCCATGTCGATATCGCGTTCAGACGGAGTCTTGATGGAGCCCTTAGCCTTGGTAGCGATACCACCGCCCCCCCCGCCAAGGAGGCCAGCCAGGCCGTCACCGATACCACCGGAACCGCCTTCGGCATAACCTTCGTTAAAGCCACCATCAGCCTTACCGCGACGGCCACCGAGAACGGTCTTACCCGTAGTCTGGAGGCCTGCCACGTCCTTAAGAACCTTATCGATGTCCTTGGTGAACTTCTGGTTCTTCATCAGGTCGTAGGCAGCAGCACTAGCGTTTTTGGTCTGAGCAGTGAGGAGCTTAAGAACGCCACGAGTCTGGGGAGCGTTGGGCTGACCCTTACCACGGGGCTTGCCACCACCACCAGCCTTCTTACGAGGCTTCTTGGGCTCTTCTTTCTTCTTCTCTTCTTTCTTTTCTTCCTTCTTTTCGTCCATCACCATGGAAGCGGAAAGGTCGGCAGCTGCAGATTCTTCGAAGATCACTTCGTCAACCACAGCTTCGTACATGGAAGCCCACAGGGAGAAAGCAAGAGCAACGATCAAGGAGATACCGGCGATAGCACCCATCTTCTTGTCGGATTCCGGCATCAGGGACGCTACTAACGGATCTACAGGAGCTTTTTTCTTAGCCATAATTATTCCTCCCCGCCGTTCTTTTCCATCACGGCAAATGCGATGTTCGTGTAACCGGCAAAGCCACAAGTGGCCATCACCTTGTACATGGCATCGTACGGGATGTTCTTGTCAATCTGGACAATGATATGGCCAGCTTCATCAGCCGGGAGGCCCATCTTCAGGTTGTGTTCCTGTTCGATAGCGCGGCGATCTTTCAGAACGTCGTTCACCTTTTCGACCAGGAGTTCTTCCTGACTGAGGACATCGGGAGTGGGAACCACCTTTTCATTATCCACGATAACGTACGCATTATCGACCACCACCGTCAAGGACACTTCCGTAGGCTGAACCTTGGAGGTAGAGATCGGAAGAATCAGGTTTTCGGCCTGAGTCAAAAGCTGACCTTCAGCGTCCAGGTTCTTAATCATGAACACCAGAATGATGGTCATCATGTCCATCATGGACGTGAGGGAGAAAGGTACGTCTTCGCTAAACTTACGAGTTCTTCTAGCCATGATTAACCTCCCAACTTAGCAAGTTGAATCTTCACGAAACCAGCTTCTTTGGAGCGGTCCATGAGCTGAATGATCTTGTCAAATTGAGTATCGTCGTTTGCCACGATGATAATGTTATCCACGTCTTCGAGGTCAATAAACTGCGTATGAATTGCAATCAGGTCCTTCGCAATCAGGTCGTAGGCAGAAAGCGGATAGATCATGGTCTTGGCGGCCACGTCCGGCTTGAGCGTACGAGCGGAGTTAGGCGTAAGGGTTGCAAGGGTCACGCCTGCACCGGGCTTCTTCAAAGCCGGCGGCGGGGTAAGTCCCAATGTGCCTTCGCCAGGGAGAGCGAGGAAGCTGTTGTTTCCATCTACATAAGCACTGTCAGCAATGGGTTCTTCTGCAGAGCCGCCGTTGGTGTAAAGTGCCCAAATAACCTTACCGGGATCTTCTTCAGATTCCTTCTGGATTGCCCAGAGTTCGATGTTCTCGATTTCGTAAAGATACTTTTCTTTATCCATCTCAGAACCATCTTTGCACTTGGGTCCGTGTCCACTTTCCACTGTCGCCTTGACGTCGTCCACGGCGTAGGTAATCAGTTTAGCATCGGACTTGCAGCGGAACGTCCACATTTCCTTGAAATAGACGTTGGGCTGGAAACCACCGCGTGCACCAATCACGAGATAATCGCTGGTAATCGCGAGGGAAAGGTTCAATGCTTGCTGGTCGGGCTCCGGAGGAGTGTCGTTGTCCATCTGCATCATAGAACGTTCAGGCAGATTGACTTCAACAATAGCCAGCTTGGAGAAAGCGGTCATAGACAACAGCATAGGAATCAGAATCGTGAACAAGCCCATGGCCGGCAACAGGTCCGGTTCTTCAGGCTTGGCTGGTTTCTTAAGTTGTCTTGCCATTTTTATAACTCCGTTTAATTAAAAACTCTCAGTTGAAATTAGGAGAGGGAGTTGATAATCTTGAGGCCCTTTTCTTCCATTTCCTGGATCAGGCGTTCGGAGTTCATGTTGAGAAGACCCACGATGACCAGAAGAGGCACAGCGGAGAGAAGTCCAAGGAGCGTCGTACCCATAGCGATAGCGATACCGTCGGAAAGAGCCTTAGCACGTTCAGAAGCGGGTTTGTTAGCCACAGCATCGAATGTGAAGATCAGACCGTAAATCGTACCCATCAGTCCGAGCAAGGTAGAGATAGAAGCCATCACCTGGATAATGCTGATATAACGGGTAAGACGAGGAGCTTCAGTCAGGAACACGGCGTCGCATGCGGCCTGCATGGTGTCGCGGCCACCGCTCTTGGCACCAACGATAGCAGCCATCACACGAGCAATGGGCAGGTTGGTCTTGTTGGCCAGGGTAAGAGCTTCTTCGAACTGCTGAGAGCTGATGAGCTTACCGAAGTCGGCCAGGAACTTGGCGCGGCCCTTGGAGCTCTTCACCATGATGTAGACGATACGTTCGATAGAAAAGCCCAGACCGATCATGAACACCACGAGGATGATCCACATGAACTGGTAACCATCAGATTCAGGGCTGAAGGATTGAAGCATTTTAGACATTAGTGTACTCCTTTAGAGTTGTTTTTGGTTTGTTTTTTGTAATTCCTGCGTTCATATTTATTTTTTTTAAAGCGATTTAGGGGCGTCAAGGCTGTAAAACTTTATTTACAGCTCCCGATTTGCCCTCAAATGCTCTAAAAGGCGAGGGAACCCTATGAACAAGGTTCCCGTAAAATTGTTTTTACCGCACTACTTTTTCTTCTTTCCCTTCTTTTTCGGGGCAGGAGCAGCAGCGGGGGCGGCCTCGGGTTCAGCACCAGATTCAGAAGCGCCTACTTCTGCACCTGCAGCACCGGCAGCGGAGGGAGCCGGGGCCATCTGAGCCTTCAGTTCAGCCAATTCCTTCTTCAACTTTTCGTTTTCAGCCTTGGCTTCCTTGATAATGTCGCGGTAGGTAGCGAGCTTTTCTTCCGGAGTCATGACTTCGGACTTGGAAATCTGCTCGATACGAGCCTTGGTCTTGAAGTAGGCCGGGTCAGCAAACAAGGTAGACGGGTCGAACTTTTCAATCTTGGTGTTCAACGTCTCGTTTGTTTCATCCATCTGCTTCAAGAGTTCAAACAACTTGGCTGTCCACTGGTTGTCGATACCGTAGTGGGCAGAAGCCTTAATACCGGTTGCGCACACGGGCACAGCAGCCTGCTTTGCGGCGTCGGACTTGTTGTTCAGTTCTTCACGATAGGCTTCCAAGTCTTCGTGAGCCATTTCGATAGCGTCTTCCTTCACAGCACCTTCGTATTCCACATATTCCCTTACGATGGCAGCGGAGTCCGGCAGCGGAGCGTTGGCGAAGGCATCAGCCACTTCGGCAAACACGGCGCACTGCTGGTAGTACATTTCGATATAGCCCTCTTCGGCCTGGATCACATCCTGGTTGTAGAAGCCCTGGTCACGAGCAAGGTCAATGTTCTTCTGGAAGATAGGACGAGCCTGGTCGTAGTAAGGAGGCAGCTGCTGCACGATAGTGATACGTTCAGCAAACATTTCTTCTTCGCTCTTGGCACTCTTTTCCTGTTCGCGAACCTTGGTGGCCATGACCACGAAGAGCATACCCATCTTGTTGGTGGCGCGGAAGGTCCACTTTTCAGAAGCGTAAGACGCAGACTTGGAGTAGTGACCCATGGCGGCCTGCAGGATTTCCACCAACTTCTTGATGGTCGCGGCCTTTTCCTTTTCCTTGCCCTTCAGCACATAGGGTTCCATCTTGTTGTATTCATGTTCACCCAAGTAGAAGGCTGCTTCGGCAGGAACACCCGGATCGGCGTTCTTGATTTGCAGACCGTACTTGTCGTAGTTCTTAAGAGTCTGGTCATAGTCGGCCACGGCCTTTTCTTCTTCCTTAAGTTCCATATAAGCACGAGCCGCACCGATATAGGCCGCAATCAGCTTTTCCTTGTCTTCGGTGTAGTTCTTGATGAAGAAGTGGTATTCCTTAGCGGCTTCATCCCACTTCTTGGCATTGGCGTAGGCCACGGGAATGCTGAAGGCAGCATCCAAAGCGTAAGTGCTCTTGGGATAGTCATGGACCAGGTCCTTGGAGCAGCGAATGGCTTCGTCGGTCATCTGGGCTTCATCGTAGCTCAAGCAGGCGCTATAGAGGAAGCTCGGAGTGCGTTCATCCTTGGGGTAGCGCTTGTAGGCCAGTTCGTAGGTAACGGCAGCCTGCTTCTTGTCCGGAATGGAGTCGAAAGTCTGGGCAGCAAAACCAATCGCCTGGAAGGCCATGGAGTCTTGCGGGAAGTTATCCGTAATGAACAGGAATGTCTGAGCAGCCTGACGAGGATTACCAGCCTTCTTGTAGTTGCTTGCTGCACGCAGGATACCCCTGATAGTCAAAGAAGAACTTGCATACTGTCTGGGAAGCATCATGAACGTTTCGGCAGCCTGTTCATGCTTATTGGCCTGTTCATAAGCGACAGCGGCTTCAAACACAGCCTTGTCGGCAAAGGAAACCAGCGGGTAACGCTTAACCAATGCCAAGTACGCCTGAGCACCTTCTTCGTACTGCTTATTCTTCACAGACTTTTCGGCCTTCTGGAAGAGCACGGCCGCGATAGCCTTCTCGATTTCCTTGGCCATGGAGTCGTTCTTGGTAGCCTTCACATCGTGGTACTGCTTGTACAACCATTCGAATTCCACCAAAGCTTCGTCCAACTGGTCAGATTCCAGCAAGGACTGGGCGAGCATACGACGAATCAGCAAAATGTACTGGTGATCCGGATAACGCTGAACCAGGTCGCGCAACACGGTCACAGCAGTCTTGTACTGCTTAGCCTCGTAATGCACGATAGCGGCGTTGTAGGCAAGTTCAGCAGCTTCCTTGTTCTGACCAAACTTGGCCATATACTTGTCAACCTGAGCAAAGTAGGCCTTGGTTTCTTCACCCTTGTAGGCCTTAGTTGCATCGCCACCGTACTTCTTGGTCTTGGCCGCTTCACGAGCCTGGTCCATCATGAGCACAGCGTTGTAGGCAGCTTCTTCTTTCTTCAGGAGTTCCTTGTCACCCATGGGACGACGTCCGTAGCGGGTGGTATCGGAATCCACGATCCAGTTGAACATCTTGGCAGCGTTTGCAAACTGTTGCATTTCCTGGTAAACCAGAGCCAAATTGATGTGGACCCTGTATTCATCCCAGGACGGTTCCTTGGCATAACGTTTCAAGAATGCTTCATAGGCCTTGATGGCTTCGGCATACTGCTTCTTACCGGCTTCCAGGTCACCTTCTTTGGTGAGCTTGGCAGCACGAGCATGGTGATACTGCGGAATGTCCAGCATAGCGCCACGAATGGCCGTTTCGGCATTCTTCACAGATTCAGGATATTTCTGATTTTTCTTGTACCAAGAAGAGTTGCGGTCGTAGCGCTTCACCACGGTGTAGCGGTGTTGCTGAGCTTCTTCGAACTTCTGCTGGATGATGAGGATTTCAATCATCGCGATATCGGCCAGAGGAGCGTCGATGTAATCAGGGTTGATGGACATCAAGCGCTTGAAGGACTGCACCGCTTCTTCGTTACGGTCATGGTCCTTGTTCTTCATACCGATACGATAGTACACGGAGTCCTTGAAGGGAACCTTCTTGTCTTTCAAGAAAGCTTCGGCTTCGGCGACACCACCGCCTTCCAAGTCAGAGAAGGAGGCTGCCATGAAGTCCATAGCTTCAGCACGAAGGTCGTTGGGGTATTTACCCTTATCGGCACCGATGATGTAGTCATAATACTTGACAGCAGCTGTTTCGTATTCAGCGATATTGTAGTAAGATTCTGCCAAGTGGTACATGGCAAGAGCAGCTTCCTTACCCGTCAAGTTTTCGAAACCAGTCACCTTCTTGTAGGCGTCGATAGCATCGCGGAACTTACGGTTCATGAAATGGTATTCTGCTATACGGAGCCATGCCTTGGGAACAAGGCCGTTATCCGGGAAGTTGCGGACCAGGCGTTCACGGAGGCGGAAAGCCTTTTCGTCTTCGCCACTAGCTTCTTGCACGGCGGCGGCCTGGTACAGCACCATGGGAGTCTTGCTTTCCTTGGGATACTTGTCGATGTATTCCAAGAAATAGCCAAGAGACTTCTGGTGGTCTGCCTTGGGGAACTGGTCGATGTTTGCGCACTTGGCGGGCTTGTTGTCGCGGTCGGCACACCAGGCCACGTCTTCTTCGTACTGGGCTTGCTTATCCAGGAAGAGCTTTTCTTCTAACTGGAACTGGTAGTGGCCCAACTGTTGCAAGGCAGAAGCGCAGCGGGCGTTCTGCTTACCCTTACAGTTGTTCACCTGCTTTTCCCACTGCTTGATAGCAGAGCGCATGCCTTCTTCGTCAAGACCACCAGAACGGCAAGCCTGAGCAGCCTGGTTTTTCAGGAGCTTGTAAGAGTTGGCGCAGTCCTTGTACTTTGCAGAGCCCTTTTCCATGGACTTGCACTTTGCGTAGAGTTTCTTGGCTTCTTCGGTTTTATCCTTACAGGGATCGGAAGCGGCAAAGGAAGTTCCCACCAAGGAAAAGACCATTGCCGTTAAGAGTAAGATACGTTTCATTATTCTCTATCCACCTATAATTTCTATAAAAGGGACGAACCCGGATTACTCCAGGTCATCCAATTCCTCCAGTTCCTGAGCAGCGCCAGAACCACCGGCACCACCAGCCATCTTGGTCTTGACGGTAGCCAAAGTAAAGCCAGCGTCGTCCAAAATGCGCTTACGGTTAGATTCAAAGCGGTCGCTCTGAATGGACCTCTGAGTAAACTCAGCATAGTCTTCGATAGCCTTGTTGGCCTTATCGAAATCAGGCTTCAAAGCTTCACGCTTGCTTTCCACACGAGGCGTGGGCAACTGACGGGCAAGGTCAAGAGCCTTGACCTGAACAGAATCGAAATCGTTCTGCATAGCTTCGTAAGCCTGACGGGCGCTGTCACGTGCGGCTACAGACACAACCGGCTGTTCCGTACGCTTTTCGGCCTGTTCCAGAGACTTCACGGCCTTGTCGTAGTCCTTCTTGATGAAGTAGCAGTAACCCTGAACCAGGTAGGCTTCGGAAACCAGGAAGGATTCCGGAAGGTTGCTGATAATCCAGTTGGCAGGCTTCAAAGCCTCGTCGGGCTTGTTCACCTTGAGGAAGGACCATGCGATACCGAGCATAGCTTCGTCATACACAGGGGAACCCGGTTCCACCTGGCCATACATCTGGGCGGCGGCAGCCACATCGGGCTTTTCGCCAGAGAAGTAGATATGGCCCAGCTTCACCTTGGCGGCATCCTGCAGGTCGCGTTCAGACTGGTTGGAAACCGGCTGTTCCGTAATGTCGCGGAAGCAGTTTTCGGCTTCTTCCCACTTGCCCATGCGGCTGTAGGCGATACCCATGGTATAACGGGCATAGAAGTAGTTTGCGTTACCGGGGAGAATAGCTGCGAGCAGGTCTACAGATTCCTGATAGAGGCCCTGTTCGAACTTGATCTGACCGGCGATATAGTCGGCGTCCGCCTTCACGTCGCTCTTGCCGAACACCTGAACAATGTTCTGGTACTTGGCCATAGCGTCGGTGTACTTGCCTTCCTTATAGTCGATGTTCATCAACTGGAAGTGGTACTTGGCGTTCTGTTCCGTTCTGGGATAGCGCTTGATAGCGTCTTCGTAAACGGCACGGGCAGCCTTGTGCATGCGGAGGTTTTCAAAGGACTTTGCCTTGTAGAACGCGGCCTGGTCCACCAAGTGGAATGCGGGGTACTTGGTCTGGACCTTACCGAAGGCATAAGCGGCTTCGAGGAACTGACGGTTCAAGTAGAGACGCATAGCGGCGCGGTAATCGTTTTCAGGTTCGATCTTCAAACGACGATACCGTTCTTCACCAATCTTCTCTTCACGAGTGTCACCGAAGCGGGTAGTGAGCTTCACAGCCCAGATAAAGCCACGGTTCTTCTTGGCGTAGAGGTCGTCGTGAGACATTTCCAGGTCAAGCTGCAGGTAGCGGAAGAAGCTTACGTCCTTCACGTTAACCGTAGCGCCGACAACCGGGTAACCTTCCTTCGTGAAACGAAGACGGACACCAAGGTGCGGGGACAGATAGTAGGTCAAGGTGAAGCTTTCTTCCAAGTTCATGCCCTCACCACCTTCTTCATCGTCGTGCATCACGTCGATAATAGAAAGTTCGGCCTTGGCCTCGAGAGCGCGGTTAAGCCCGCGGTAGAACAAGGAGAAGTTCAGGTTAGCAGGAATCTTGTACGCTTCGCTCTCCGTAAAGAGGACCACCGTGGGTGCATCCTTTTCGGCGGTGCTTACTGCAGGCTGCAGAGCGTTCTGCAAAGCAACACCCACAAACAAGTCACCATACTTGGAGGAGGAAAGCGGGTTCCAGCTCACGCCCACGTCGGCACCGAAGGTCACGTGCTTCACTTCATCGAACTGGTTGATGTAAAGCACAGAGATGTCGAGACCCACGGCCACGCAGTGCATCAGGTTATAAGCATAGCCCAGCAAGAAGGCGAATTCATCGTAGGACTTGCCGCCATCGATAGAAGCACCGTTCTCGAAGAAGGAGAATCCGATGGTGTGCTTGTAATCCATAGGGAAAGCCAAACTCACGTATTCCTGGCTGGCTTCACCACTGATCGAACTGAAGAAAGCGGCACTTACTTCCAGCTGGTCCGTCATGGAAATTCCAGCGGGGTTCACATACATAGCAGTGTTGTTACTACCAAATTCACCGAACCAGTCGTTCTGCTGGTATTTGTGCGGGGAGTAGACTGCTTCAGCGTAAAGCGCGCTGGCAGCTACTGTTAGTCCGAGGACTGACGTTTTGATGAAACTAGTACGCATCATCATCTACTCCTTTACTTGATATCCGTGCGCTTGAATTCGATACGACGGTTCTGCGCACGCCCTTCGGGGGTTTTGTTGGAGGCCACCGGCTTGGTATCACCCATACCGGATGTTGTAATACGGCTTTCGGAAATACCCTTTTCTACAAGGAAGTTCTTCACAGCTTCGGCGCGGTCGGCAGAGAGCTGCTTGTTCTTGGCCTTGTTACCCTGGTTATCCGTATGGCCCACGATTTCAAAAGTAGCTTCGGTAAAGGTTTCCATGATGTCCACCACCTTCAAGAGGGAGATGTAGGAATCCTGAGTGATGGTTGCCTTACCAGATTCAAAGTTCACGCCTTCGAGCACGAACACCTTCTTGGGCGGCTGCGGCACTTCGTCCGGGCAACCGTCATCGTCCTTGAAGTCGTTGATGGTTTCGGGCTGTTCGGGGCAAAGGTCAACTTCTTTACAGACGTGAGCAAAGTTAGCTTGCATAGCCTTGGCTTCAACCCAAGGATCGCAGATACCGTCGCGGTCGTTGTCGGCATCCGGGCAGCCATCATCATCTTGATAGCCGTCAAAGTCTTCACCTTCTTCGGGGCAGTTGTCCACACCGGTACAGACCGATGCGTATTTGTCTGCAAGACCCTCTTCGGAGACCCAAGGATCGCACATGCCGTCGGCATCGGTGTCCGGATTACGGGTCTCTTCCACTTCTTCCTCTTCCTTCTCAATCTCAGTAGCAGTAAGGCCGATATCCAACTTACCCTTTCCACGCTTGAGCATCGGCGAGGTGGACTGGCAGTAGAAGTTCGGCTTCGAAAGAGAGTGGTTGATGAACTTCGGATCAAGGGAAACGTTGGTACGGTTCACCTTGATGAACTGGTTGAAGGGGTAGTAGTTCTTGTAGATGTTGTTGTACTCCACCTTGGTCTGACCAGCAGCAGGGTCGGCGAACACACCATAGTAGTGGTTCTCCATAAAGATGTTGTTGGTGGCGATAACGTTGGTGGGGCCCTTCAGGGCAAGGCCGGAATAGCCGTTGCGGAGCACTACGTTCTGTTCGATGGAAGCGTCCAGGGCCTTAGCACCCCAAGCGAGGATGCCGGACCAGCGGTTGCCGTACACCACGTTATTGCGGAGGTGAGGAAGCGAAATGAACGCACCGATACCCGTGGCCTTGTTGTCCAACACATAGCAGTGGTGGATGTAAGGGGCGGCGTTTTCGCAAAGGATGCCTTCAAGACCGTTCCTGATGGTGAAGTGCGACATCTCGGCGCCCGAAGTACCCATGACGGTCGGACCATTGCGGCCGCCATCGATAATCGTCGTGAGCGGGTCTTCACCTTTCAAGACCACGTCCATCACCAAGGTAATGTTTTCGTTGTAGGTGCCGCGCTTTACCAAGATGGTATCGCCAGCATCCGCATTGCCAAGAGCGTCGGCAATCTTTGAGTAATCGCCAGGCACGTTGATATTCTTTGCCATGGCGGTTCCAGAAAGAAGCATCGCCCCGGCCGTTACTAAGACCAGTTTCTTTAGGGTCATACTGCTACGTTTCTCCAATCATAGAACACATAAATTCGTTTAGCTTTATCATTTGCCAAGACTGACAAAATCAAACTCAAGTGGGAATATACCTCAAAAATCGAGTTTAGTCAAACCAATTCAGCGAAAAAACGGCATTTTTCGCAAAAAAAGGAATCAAAGTCAGTCTTATGCAAAGCAAAAATTACGATTCAGGGGTCTGAGACTCCTTCACGTCCTCCTTCTTCGCCCCCTGGATGGACACGCGAATCTCCTGGCAGGTCTTCTTGATGTCCTGCAGGACTTTGCGGGCACGGGTGCCGGCGGACTTGTTACCGCGCTCGAACTTTTCGTACTCGCGCTTGAAGTTTTCGACTTCCAGTTCAAGGTCGTTTACTAAGCTCATAATAGAACTCCCATAAAAAAGATGCTTTACGGAAAATAAATAAAGTTTTTGCTAAAAAATCGCCATTTTGTAAATTTAAAGATACATTAACGAATTATTACAAGATTTTTTTACTTATAAACACTTTATCAACAACTTGACAACATCCACAATCGTTCCAAGGCGGCTTTCCCTTTTTCGCCAATTGCCTCAGAAAAGTCGTTTACAAACATTTTTATGTGAGATTCTATAACATTTTTTTCTTCGATTTGGGCCTTTTCTTGAATGAACGGGGTTACCATTTCAGCCCTCGTCCATGCCATTTTTAGACTCTTTCGAATTTCCGATTCAACGCCCTCTATTACTTCATTCGAAAAATCTTTTCGAGCAACCGCTATTCCCAGAGGAATCGGAGTACCCGTTTCCTGCTCCCAATAAGCACCCAAATCCTGTAACAGATAAAGGCCGTCCCGCTTCCAGGTGAAACGGTGTTCATGGATAGTCACGCCCTGAGCTACCGAACCCGCAAGTAGCCCGCGGTACACTTCATCAAAAAAGGCGTAGCGGAGACGGGGCGCACCACCGAAGTTTTTCTGGTACCAAAATTTGAACAAAAGGGCCGCCGTTGTGTTTTTACCGGGCAGCGTGGTTTCGCCATTGGGGTCAAATTCGTTCCCCTTGCTTGACAGCAGGAGCGGTCCGCAACCATAACCGATGGCACCGCCACAGCCAAGTACCCGGT
>CALATK010000137.1 GCA_937891805.1 uncultured Fibrobacter sp.
CTGCGTCCTTCAGGTACACGCAGGCCCCGTCCCGCTTTTGCCAGCGGACCAGGTTCGCCTTGGCGTCGCGGTATTCCTCTACGGTCTTGTGCCAGTCCAGGTGTTCGGTAGAGACCCGGAGCACTACGGCCACGTCCGGCGAAACGGACAGGGTCATGAGCTGGAAACTGGAAAGCTCCAGAATGCTCACCCGGTCGGCGGTTTCTGTTTCCAGAAGGTCCAGGGCGGGCACACCGAAGTTCCCGCCAATCTCGTTGTTCACACCGCACTTGGTCAGTATGTGGCTGATCATGCTTACGGTAGAGCCCTTGCCGAGGGTCCCGGTGACGCCTACCGTCTTCTTGGACTTAGTTTGTTCTAAAAACAGCTGAATCTGGCTGGTCATGAGGCCGCCGTTCATCTGGAACTTGAACAACTCCTGGCTCATGGGGTAAACCCCTGCAGAACGCACTACGGTCACGCAGTCCTTGAGTCCGTCCAGGTAGCCCTCTCCGCTGAAGGTCTTCACGTTTACACCCTCGGGTACGGCAGGCAGGTTCACCGGGGTCTTGTCCATGACTACTATTTCCTTGATGCCCGTGCGGGCCAGGTAGGTGAAGGTGCTCTGGCCTTCGACGCCAAAACCCAAAATGCCAACGGGAGCGACTAGATTGTTCTGCATTGTAAAACCTCTGGGGAGAAAGGTAGAAAAGAGGTATGAGGTCGGCTTGCTTTGCAAGCCTTTGAGCTGTGAGGTCGCACTTGCAGTGCTTTGAGTTAAAATATGGCGCCAACGGCGCGACCATAAAATCTCAAAGGCGCGAAGCGCCGCACTCACTCCTCAGAGGGCCGAAGGCCCGACCTCATACACTGCGGCTTTGCCGCAAAAAAAATCCACCCCGCAAGAGCAGGGCGGACTTCCATAAGCGGTTGGACTGTCGGGATTGCTCCCGCAAACACTTACTCTGCGGCGGGTGCAGCGGCAGGCGCTTCAGCCGGAGCGGCGGGAGCGACGTCGGCAGCAGGAGCCTCGGCGGCAGGAGCCGCAAAGTCACCGGGCAGGGCCGGAATGGTGGGAGCCTGCTGGGCGGCGTTTTCGCGGGTCGCCTTCTGCATCGAAGATTCTTCCACAGCCTGGTCCTGCTTGGCAGTAATCAGGCCGAGGGCGAACACCACGATAAAGAACAGCACGGCCACGCCGCGGGTGAGCTTCTGGATGAAGGTGGCAGCACCTGCAGTGGAGAATGCAGACTGAGAAGTCATTCCGCCGAGACCTGCAAGGCCTCCCATCTTGTCGTTCTGCACGAGCACGAGCAGCATGAGGAACAGGCAGAGGAACACGTGGAGGACGATACCAATCCAAAAGAGTGTTGTCATAGTCTTTTACCTTAGGTTAAATGTTTGTGGCTTTGCCGCAGCGTCTTAGCGGGCTTCGGCAGCGTCGATGATACCCTTGAAGGTGTCGGCCTTGAGGGCTGCACCGCCGATGAGGCCACCGTCGATGTCCTTCTGGGCCAAGAGACCGGCAGCGTTACCCGGCTTCATGGAACCACCGTACTGGATGCGCATGCCTTCGGCAACGGCTTCGCCGTAGATTTCCTTGACCACGGAGCGGACGAAAGCCTGGGTGTCCTGGGCCTGTTCGTCGGTAGCGACCACGCCGGTACCGATTGCCCACACGGGTTCGTAGGCCAGCACGCACTTGGCTGCGTCTTCGGCGGAAACGTCCTTGAAGGCGCCCTTGACCTGGGTGCTGAGAACGGATTCCAGCTTGCCGCCGTTGCGTTCGTCGAGAGTTTCGCCGATGCAGATGATGGGCTTGATGCCGGCGGCGAGGGTCTTCTTGACCTTCAGGTTCACGGTTTCGTCAGTTTCGTGGAAATACTGGCGCTGTTCGGAGTGGCCGATGATGATGTAGTCGGCGCCGATTTCCTTGACCATGTCCACGGAAACCTTACCGGTGAATGCGCCCTGGTCCTGCCAGTGGATGTCCTGGATGGCGAGCTTCACGTTGGTGCCCTTGATCACGTCGGCGACCTTGGCGGCGGCGAGGTAGGTGGGTCCGATGACCACTTCGGTCTTCTTCACGTCCTTGACGGCTTCCACGATGGCCTTGGCGAGTTCAACAGATTCGCTCACGGTCTTGTTCATTTTCCAGTTACCAGCGATGATATACTGACGCATAGATACTCCTTGGAGGGTTTAAATTTAACGGGCGTAAATTTAGAAAAAAATGACCGCAAGGGGTAGTCCGGCGTGGCTTTTGGCTATAAAAAAAGCGATGCCCGCACAAGGCGGGCATGACAAAGGTCGCCGGTGGGTACAAAAAGCCCCGGCCTCTAGGCCGGGACAATTGCTCAAATTAGTAGTTGCTGGACTTGCTGGAAGTGGGGGCCGGAGAACCGCCGTAGCGGTCGCCCTCGATCTTCACCAGGATCCATTCCTCTTCGTAGCCCTTGAGGCGGGCTTCGTCGGGGTGCTTCCAGAAAAGGCGGGTAATCAGGTTCCCTTCGCGGGTGTAGTATTCCCACACGCTGGTGGAATCGTCGGTCTTTTCGTGGTCAGGAGGTCCCCACAGGAGGTTCACCATGTCGTTGGTCATGCCTTCTTCGATATAGCCCTGCTTGAACACGTCTTTCAGGCGCTTGTCGATGCCCATGCTTTCCTTGATGGCGAAATATTCACGTTCGTATTCCTTGCGGCCTTCGCCACGTTCGATAAGGACCGGAGAGGAATAGCGGCTGGCGCAGCTCCAGAACAGCATGGCGGAGAGCCCCAGGAGGCAAATATGTGCGAGTTTCATAGATTCTCCTATAAAGATTTATTTGACCCTAATAATAAGAATTTGTGGAGCAAAAGTGGCAATTATTTTTATTTTTTTGCTGAAATGATTGCGATTCGCATGACATTGGCCCGTTTTCTCGTGGTGCTTGCGGTGTTTGCCGCACCGGCCTTGGCCAGCGACTTCAACCAGAGTGCCCAGAACGGCTTCAGGTATGGCCCCAACCTGTCGTGGCGGCTCATGGGCAACACCCCCTTCGTGTGGGGGCAGTGGCTGCCCCAGGCCGAGGGTTCTTTGCGTTACACCTGGCTTGAACCCCTGGATAGCCTGAATTACGGCGATGCCTTGGGCGTTACGCCCACCTACCTGAAAATGGCGGCCTCCTTGGAAGTATCTCCTTTTTATGGCGGTTATACTGCAGGTCTCGGCCTTAGGCCGCTCAGGACGAACCCCCAGCTGGAGGTGTCGTTCATGTACGAGAGCTACCTCTACTTCAATTCCAACCTGGAAATGGTGACCTCCGATGTGGAAGGCTCGGGCCACATCGCAGAAACCTGGAATGCCGATTACATTTCGGACAACGTGCGCAAAAGCGATTCCGTGGCCTGGGACTATTCCCAGCTGTTTGACTTTGGCGCTTCGGTGGAATACTTCTTCAAGGCCGGGTCCCTACTTGGGGTGGGAGTCCATTACGTGCTGTCGGACATCACTACGGACTTTGAAGCCAAGAGCTACGACTACAAGCGAAACATGCCCATATTCAACAGGGATTTCTTGATGGAATTGCAGTTCTACGGTCGCCTGGCCTTCAACGAATACTTTGCGGGCGTTTTCGAGACGAACTACCTACGCACGGGTTACTTGCGCAAGGGCGGCTCCGTAGAAAAGGAATCCCTGGGTTACGGGATAATCAAGGCTGGTCCGCAACTGTCCTGGAACAATGGGCTGAACAGCGTCACGCTGCAGTTCGGCGGTTGGAAACGGCACAAGTCCAGGTTCTACGACGGCTCAGTTGCGCAGGAGTTCCTGGTTCAGCTTGAGTATGAGGGGTATTTTCCGTTTTCCCTCTCCCGGGACCTTTCGGAATAAACCGTTGAACCCGTTCTTGTAGCGGGATTTTATGGGGTCTTCTTTCAGGGCCTCGGCGGTGTAGGCGGAACGCACCCAGAGGTCGCCCCGGTATTTTTCGTTCGAAAGCTTGATCAAGGTCGGGAGCCTCGTTCCCGAAAAGTCCTTCCATTGCCCGATTCTAAAAAGCCTGCTTTCCTTGTAGGCGCCCCTCATGGAGACGCTGTCCGGTTCTTCTAGCCGGTTGACGGACATGGACCACCACATGTTGGAAAGTGCGGTCGAGAGGACGGTGGCGGGCTGCTCCGTAGTGTCTTTGCAGAGGAACGCCCCGTTGGCGAGGAGCTCCAGGTCGTCTAGCCTGAGGGGGGTGTTGCCGATGGTTTCCCGCAGGTGGTGCAGCCCCAGCTGCCGCTTGATTTTCGGGTTTTCGAATTCCATGTAGCGGTAGGCCCCCGCGGTAATAAAACGGAAGGGCTTGGCGTTTGGGAAACTCACGTAAAAAGTGTCCTGGGCCTCCGGATGGTGCCTCCACTGGATGTCCATGCTGGTGCGGCTCTTGGCCTCGTTTACGAACCGGCCTTCTACGTTTACCACCAGGTCCTTGTCCAAAAGAAAATGCGGGCAAAGCTCCTGGGAAAAGGCTCCGGAACAGGCCAGGGCCACTGCGAAGATGAATTTTGTAAACGAGAGACGCATGACTTGAAGTTATGAATTCGGATTTCGGAGTTAGGAATTATAATAATTCTGAATTCTGAAATCCGAACTCCGAATTAAAATTTCGGCACTACCACGTCGAACTCCGCCTTGTTGTGGGCTTCGTCTTCCAGCTGGATATGGAGCTTGTCGCCTTTTTTGAGGCGGCGCCCGTCCAGCACGATTTCGCGGGGTTCGGAATCGTATTCGGTAGGAATCCAGTTGCCGTTCACGGTGGCCTGTATGGAGTTGCCGTTCTCGAATCCGTCGTAGCGGAACAGGGTCGGGATGCGCAGCACGTCCTGTTCCTTGCCCAAGATAAAGGACTTGCCCCAGTAGGGCGTTCCCAGGGTGGGGGCGGTCTTGTTCAGGATGTTTGCAAGGTCCCGGAGTTCGTTCACCTGGGCGCAGCGCTTGCTTGTGCCCTCTTGCTTGCTAAAGATAAACCAGCGGCGGCTGGTCTCGCCCAGCCAGTAGAGCGGTGCGGATTCCTTGCCGGGGTCCAGGCAGACTTCCCAGCTGCCCGTAAAGTGCAGACCCTTGGGGTGGAACTCGTAAAAGTCCAGGCTGTCGGTGTGGGTCTTGGTGACGGCCAGCACCTGGGTCTCGTTTCCAAAAGAGCTGCGGAGCTTGGTGATTTTCTGGAAAATGGCGACACTGTCCAGGGTCGTGTTCCACTGCACGGTCTTTTCGTTTTGGTGCACGGCGTGCATGGCGATGGTCCCTGCCTTATGCCCGATGAACCTGGCCTTGGGGAACTTCTGGACGATTTTCCCGAGAGTGACTCCCCGGTGGGGGAAAGCTTTGCACAGGTCCTCGTCGAGGATGTTCTTGGAACTGTCCATCACCGAGAACTTTTGGCCCTTGTCGCAGAGGGCGAGGTCCAGCATGCTCCGGCTCATAAAGCTGTACAGGGGAGATTCCTGCACCTGCTTTTGCAATATGGGGGAGTTTGCCGCACAGGAATCCTGGAAGGTGAATTCCCGTGAAGTTTTCCGGCCCACCATGTCTTCTACTTCTACTCGGTACTTGGAGCCAGCCTTCAGGGCGGCATCTACAAAGTGCCAGTCCCCGGCGGTGTCCGCCTCTTCGGCCCACAGCAGTTCCGTGCGGATTTTCAGCATGTTGCCGTAGGTCAGGGTGTTCTGGATTTTTTCGTAGGCCTTCTTTTTGCCCTCCCACAGGGTGAGCCTGCGGATGGACATGGGATTCTCCTTGGGGTGGCGGCTGTAGTCGGCAATCTTTACCGCCAGGTAGGCCTTCTCCTTTTTCCAGCCGGGGTATTCCACACAGCCATTGTCCAGGGCCTCGGGGCCGGTGACGGTCATGTCGTCTTTTTGCCACACGGCCATGCCGAAAATTTGCGGGTCTAGGGTGTCGCCGCAATAGACTCCGTTTCTGCAGGGAGAAATCACGTTGTTCTTGCCCTGGCGGATTTCCAAGTGCAGGTGGGGGTTCCCGATGCCGGTGCTACCGGAAAATGTCAGGGTGTCGCCCTTCTTGTAGGGAGCGTTCGGTTTCAGGGTGACGTCGTTGCTCTTTTTGCTGAACTGCTCTGCGATATAGAGGCTGTCCAGCTTGCCGAAACTGCTCTGGTGGGCAAAGACCCAGGTCTTGCCGCTTTCGCCCTTGAAGAACATCACCTTGCCGTAAAAGAAGGGGGAGACCCGGATTTCTTCGACCTTGCCGTTTTCGGGAGCGTAGATGACCCAGCCCTCTTCCATGAGGGTGGAGTAGTCCACGCCGGCGTGGTAGCGGGTGCCGCGGTTCTCGCCAAAGGAGGAGGTGAGGTAGGCGTCTTTCTGGAAGGGAGAATATACGGGCTCTGCGGCGGGCGCGAGGTTCACAAAAGTGGCAACCGCAAGGCACAGGGCAGGGAAAATGTTCTTGGATAAGCGCATGTGAAAAAGTTAGAAAAAGCGGGGCAAAAACTTTTTTGCCCGTCGTCTGTTTTCTACTGCATCATAACAAAAAGGATACGGTTGGAATCCTTGTCAAAAGATACGAGACGCGTACATTGGATTTCTGAATCACAATGCTGTCAACCCCGCGAGTTCTTCTTTTTTGCCCTGTATGCGACCTTGCGTTCGCCAACGCAGTTCAAGGCAAGGGTTTTGTTCATGTAGTTCGCGCGTTCTAGTTCTATTGCGTTGCGCAGAATGCTTGTAAGAAAATCGTTAGGACTTGAGCCAGCCTCGGTCGCCAACTTTCGTACTGTTTCTTGCAAGTCGTAAGGAACCTGGACGGTCATGCTCTTCATCGGAGTTATGTACAGTTCGCCACCGACAGCCTCCGACATCTTCAGCAACTGCTTGTACGAAGGGTTCGTTTTCAAGGATGCAATACGCGAGATAGCGCTTTGCGTCGTGCCCATCTTGTCGGCGACATCTTGCTGCGTGAGCCCCAAGGAATCTTTCAGGAAATCAAAATCCGTCAGGAAGGCCGACAGCGCCTCGTATGTCTTGGAGTACAAATCCAGACCTTCGTCTTCGTTTTCGAGCGAAGACATAAAATCGATGACTTGATTCTTTTTCATTGCATAACTCCCTGTTTGACAAGTTCTCTGTATTGCTTCAGTTTTGTAAATGCTGTCCCGAGTTTCATCGGTTCCTTTTTGTGTTTCAATTCCGCGCATAACAAAATGAGCGTGCTGATTTCGTTTATTGCCATGCAGAAATATATTCTAAAAACTCCGCCTTTCGCCTGCTTTGGAATTCGCATCTCGTACAAGCCGTCATATTCCTTCGGAAACTTGTAAATTTGTTCATTCAGCAAAAAAGGCGACAAATCCATAACAGTCGAAAGGACCTTCAGAAAACTCTTGACCCGTAGATACAAATCAGGACGATGCCTTGACAGATCCTTTATTTCTTTGCCGACATCTCCTACTTCGTCTTTGGGTTCCGATTTGTCGGTCTCAAAAAATTGCACATTCGGAAAGAATTTGAACTTCATACACTAAATATAGCATATTTGCTATATTTAGTCAATATTTTTTTTGAAATTATGGAACTTTTCTAATGGGGAATTAACTTTACGAGTTCGTTTTCAAATTTAGCAGGCAATGCCTGCTGAATTTTGTGCAAGCGGAACTTGTACAAATTTCCTATTCGCCGATACCGTAAATTTTGCAAGTGGCACTTGCAAAAATGGAAAATCGGAATATTCCTTATGGGCGTTCCCCGCGCACGCGCGGGTCGGGCTTTACTCGCTACGCTCCCGGAGCCTGTAGTCTCCGCCCTGTCGGGTGACAATCCCTAACGCGAAAGTTCCGTATCGCAAAAAAGACTCGCGGTTTACCCCTTGACACGCAAAACCGATGAGTATAGATTTAGGCCATGACCTACTACTTTATCAGCGATTTGCATGTCGATTTCTATGCGCCAATGACCCGCACTGTCGCCATATTGCGCAAACATTTCGAAGCTTTCTTTGAACGCAACTTTTTACCGGCGGATGCCTGCTGCATCGCGGGCGATATTGCGAACAATTACTTCACCTACGTAGAATTCCTGAAGTTCATTGCCGAAAAATACAGTGCGGTTTATGTGTGCCTCGGAAACCACGACATCATCACCGAATATCTGGGGCGCTTTGGAGCGGACAAGGAATTTGCTACATCCGAAAGCAAAATAAAGTACTTCCTTGCCGAAGCAGAAAAAATCCAGAACGTTCAGTTACTTGAGAACCGCATCGCAGATGGTGTCGCAGGTTGTATGGGCATGTGCGATTTCAAATACAAGCATACGCCCGCTGCATCCGAAATTGCGAACAAAATACTGTGGGCAACGCGCTGGTTCGACGGAATCCATTGGAAATACATGCAGAACAACACGGATAAACTCTGGCGGCATTACGACAGAGTTTTCCGCAACCTTACTGCAAAACACCCGAAAATTACGATGTCGCACTTTCTGCCACTGGAATTCGATATGGCAGAACGGTACCGACAAGACCCCTACTCGAACTTCTTCTATTTTCACGGAGCAAAATACCTCGAAAACTTGGATGACGGAAGCATTTGGCAAGCTGGCCACACGCATACCGCCATCAAGCGAGAGTACATTGACAAACTTGGCAAAAGGCACTTGCTGCTGTGCAATCCAGTGGGTTACCCCGACGAGAACCCCTTCGCAGAATACGGGCTAAAACGGGAAGATTTTGTGGTGGAAGTGGGGTGAAATATGGAATTTACAAATATTCTCCGTATATGGCTGAAGGATTTGCTTTCAGAATTTCTACTTTAGGTAGAGCAGATACAACTTGAGGGTGGGCGGGGTGGCCGTGTCTTGGGTTGTGATTTGCTTTCAGAATTTCTACTTTAGGTAGAGCAGATACAACGCTGTGTGAACTCTCGTTCTGATGAAATGGGTTGTGATTTGCTTTCAGAATTTCTACTTTAGGTAGAGCAGATACAACAGCGTGTCTTAACGATAGAAGGGAATTTTGGTTGTGATTTGCTTTCAGAATTTCTACTTTAGGTAGAGCAGATACAACCACAAATTAGCGGTCACAAAACCGAGTGAAGTTGTGATTTGCTTTCAGAATTTCTACTTTAGGTAGAGCAGATACAACCAAGACTTTAAATTATTGAAGCCCCAACGGGTTGTGATTTGCTTTCAGAATTTCTACTTTAGGTAGAGCAGATACAACCCCCTATAACCCGCATAAGTGCGACCACAAGTTGTGATTTGCTTTCAGAATTTCTACTTTAGGTAGAGCAGATACAACTTTACACCACGCCAAGCATCAGTAAAATAAGTTGTGATTTGCTTTCAGAATTTCTACTTTAGGTAGAGCAGATACAACCAACAAAGGAACCAAAATGACAAACAGAAGTTGTGATTTGCTTTCAGAATTTCTACTTTAGGTAGAGCAGATACAACTCGTACCATAAACAAAATTAAACTCAGCCAGTTGTGATTTGCTTTCAGAATTTCTACTTTAGGTAGAGCAGATACAACTTCTTTGTGCGTACTTCGGGAGCGGCGGAAGTTGTGATTTGCTTTCAGAATTTCTACTTTAGGTAGAGCAGATACAACTAAAAAGAACTTTGCCGTAAAGTACACCAAGTTGTGATTTGCTTTCAGAATTTCTACTTTAGGTAGAGCAGATACAACAAACTCTTATACGTTCCATAGATATGAGAAGTTGTGATTTGCTTTCAGAATTTCTACTTTAGGTAGAGCAGATACAACCAAGCGTTCAACGCATTCTCTTTTGAGGTCGTTGTGATTTGCTTTCAGAATTTCTACTTTAGGTAGAGCAGATACAACTTTTATGATGATTGGGGGTGGTTGTGGCCTGTTGTGATTTGCTTTCAGAATTTCTACTTTAGGTAGAGCAGATACAACCAACAGGTTGAGGGGTCTCAATTTCGGACTGTTGTGATTTGCTTTCAGAATTTCTACTTTAGGTAGAGCAGATACAACAAAGCAAGTTCTTTAGGTATCACA
The DNA here is from genome assembly GCA_937891805.1 of uncultured Fibrobacter sp. Lineage (GTDB taxonomy): Bacteria > Fibrobacterota > Fibrobacteria > Fibrobacterales > Fibrobacteraceae > Fibrobacter. The sequence goes on from CALATK010000137.1 coordinate 9,982, forward strand.
TAGAAAGTTGTGATTTGCTTTCAGAATTTCTACTTTAGGTAGAGCAGATACAACCGGAGTTGAAAACGAAATCTTTCCTGGAGAGTTGTGATTTGCTTTCAGAATTTCTACTTTAGGTAGAGCAGATACAACTCAGAATCACCACCATAGGAATTGGGCAAGGTTGTGATTTGCTTTCAGAATTTCTACTTTAGGTAGAGCAGATACAACGTTCAGACTTTTTTAAATGACTGATACGAGTTGTGATTTGCTTTCAGAATTTCTACTTTAGGTAGAGCAGATACAACTAATCGTACTTGCTCCTGGAACTTCCAGGGTTGTGATTTGCTTTCAGAATTTCTACTTTAGGTAGAGCAGATACAACTCTTAGGCAAATCGTAACGCAAATACCATTGTTGTGATTTGCTTTCAGAATTTCTACTTTAGGTAGAGCAGATACAACTTTTGCCAATAGTAATTATGATGATATCCAGTTGTGATTTGCTTTCAGAATTTCTACTTTAGGTAGAGCAGATACAACTATATGCACCATAAGTCTGGGATGAAGAAGGTTGTGATTTGCTTTCAGAATTTCTACTTTAGGTAGAGCAGATACAACTGAATTGCTGTATCTGTAATTAAATCAAGGAGTTAGACCTTGATTTGAGAATCAAAAAAATCGGCCTTTTTCGGGTCGATTTTTTTGTTTTTATGTCATTTTTCTCAAAAGAGTTCAAGTTGAGAGGATGCCCTAGGCGGAGACTTCTCCTTTTTTCCATAGAAAATCTGGATTTTGCCAAATTGTTTATCAGTGATGCATAAAATGCTAACAGAACCTTTGGGTGGCATCATGCTCTTAATTCGTTTTATATGAACCTCTGCGTTCTCGACAGAAGCGCAGTGGCGGACGTAGATGGATAACTGGAATCGGGAAAAACCATCGCGAAGGAGATCCTTGCGAAATTGAGAATGCCTCATTCGCTCAATCTTGGTTTCCGTTGGTAAATCAAAGAAACACAGAATCCACATAATTCTGTACTCACTAAGCCGGTCCATCCTATACCTCTGGATAGAGCAATTTTCTTGTTGTTCCTAAATAACACTTAGCAAGCGAAGCCGTTGTTGTTGAAACCGCATTCATCAGCGGGCTTCGAATTCCGTCAATAACACAATCAAGTACAGGTATTTTTAAAAGCTTTGCTTTAATTTCAGTTGAAAGATCTGAAGGATATTCATCCATTTCTGCTAAAATGTCTAAAACTAATTTGTCTATAATTGGCCGGTATGGTTCCATGATATCATCCGCCAAACAATAGGCATTATAGCGGTTATGATGATGAATGCCCAATGTCGGCAGCAAACCGCTTGAAACCAAAGCTCTTGCAACTACTCCTCGCAATATGGCGTAGCCATAATTCAACATATTGTTCGGCGATACCCCATTACGGTCACGAACGAAATCAGGAATGTTGGGGAACAACTCTTTCCAATAGTAGGCTGCTGCAACGGCTTCTCGATTATCTACGTCTCCACTTCGTACGGAGTTTGCCCAAGCTGTCATATTGCCTATTTCGGCGTTTCTTGTGGCCTTCAAGATGGCTGCTTGATTCAAAATTTTCTGTTGGACCGTTTGTTGCCATAGTTGCTTTTTTAATGGAAGAGATGCTTCTATCTGTGCTTGGAACCTTTCGCTTTGCAGGGTGTTTCCTGAAAGGGGAAGTAGTAAGCCTGAGGGTAAATGCGTCTTATCGCAGTTGATGATTGCACAATTATTCTCTAGCAGGGCTCCGAGCAAAGCGTTGGTCACTGTAATTTGGGGAGAATCAAGGACGATATAGGCGATGTCTTCAATAGCCGCAGTAACGATTTCGTCGTCGCGTTTCTTAATGACAAGCTGTTTGTCCTTTAGGCTTAAATACGCCTGATTCCCAAAATATAATGTCCGTTTGATCATAGGCTATACCCATTTAGTATTCACCTACAGACACAATTTGACCAATATGATTTACACGAACCTTTACAATGCCGTTTAATAAACTTAAACCACCACGTTTCCACGTTTTTCCCAAAAGCTTTTTGTTGTCGTTTAGCATCGTTTCTTGATGATGTCTAAAGAAATAGTCTCTGGTTGTAAATTTTTGTACCCTATACAAGTTTGGACTAATCAATGCATTATTCTTTGAATCTAGTAAATCGATTTTTTGCGGTTCAAAACCGGTTTCTTGATTCGGGAATACAAAGAATTCATTTTGCTTCATTGTGAACAGGAATTGCCATCCTAGCTCTTTGTTGTATTCTTTGTCAATGATCGGTAATCCCTTTGTGGCTCGTTGCGTCGCTTCGTAGAACGAAACGATATGTTCTTGCAAATTGCCGTCTGCATCCTGGAAAATCGCAACATGGTGATTGTTACCAGTATTCACGAAATCATGTCCTTTTCGCAGGGCTACAGCATTGTTTACAGCACGAATAGTAACACTCTTAATAGAAATTCCTTTTTCTTTATTCAGCCAAATAGGGTTATCCATTAAATTGTCAAAAGCTTTCTTTGCATCGTTATCGTACTCAGCTAAACGATCAAGTAATATTTGCTTTATTTTTCCATCAATCACTTTTTCAATAGATTTAGCATCTTTGAAATTTTGTGATGAAACTGCTTTACGAATAGTATAGGTCGTTTCGTATGATTTCGTTGTTACAATTTCCGGAATCTTTGTTGTGTGCATTTCGTCCAAATAAATAGGCGATTTTGTAAGTGCATTTTTCCCCGTAAACGCTTTCTTAGCATCACCATTAAATGCATTTAGCCTTTCGAGCAAAGCGTCTCGATATTTGGCATTGCATACTGTTGCTATTTTTTCAGCAGTAAATTTTGCATCAATCTTTTCAGATTTTACATTTTCAGCCTGATAGCTTCCGTAAATAGACTCGTTGTGCAACTGTCCACGAGGTGTTAAAGTTTGTTGCTGATTTAACTTTCCATTTTTACCCTTACTGATATTTGTATTTCGTGTTACAACCTTATTTCGCGCCTTAATTGAGATAAGGGTATTTTCCAATTGCTCTTTTGCCTGTGCGCGGAATTCATCCAACGGAATCGGAGGAATGAAACAAAGTTTCCCCTTTTCGTTCCGGTAAAGTTCTTTTTGTTCTATAGTAGCTTCAATCCTTTTCACATCCGCAGGGTTTATATTACTTAAATCATAATCCGCCAAATCTATGTATTCCTGTTCTGATTTAGGTACACGAGCATTTAAATTGTTCAAATATTGAATATAACTGCGTTTGGTAAATGCAATCGTTAAAGCGTCCATCGCATGATGACGGTGATCATTTCGTTTTGTCCAATCAATTATCTTATGAATGGTTCTGCCGTCTTTGTCCTTGAAGGCTTCTGTAAGTCCCAGCTTATTATATTTATCCCAATTTAATTCCTGCATAACATCAACAAGTTTCCAATCTTCACGAAGGCGGTCTGTGATGGAACCTGTTGTAGGAACAATAAATTTTACAACGTCTTCAAGCATTTCTCGAGCTTTCTTCGCGATGTACTGAGAATCGCGTAAATCACGTTCAATAAAACCAGAAGGAATATCGGCTTCGTGCATTAACAAATTTTTGTATTTCGCCTTGCTAATCATTCCTTCATTGTACATTTTGTCTATACGAGACTTGTATTGTTCTGCGCCATTTTCTCCATATTTAGCGAGAACAAAATCATAAGCGGTAGAGTTGCTTTTCTCAATGTTGATTTGCCTTTTTTCAAGCGTTTTGTTTGCAAACGAGTCGTCAAAACGCTTTGCCTGGGGAATTATATGTTCAATATCAAATTCCTTACTGAACAGTTTTTCTTGAGGAATATACGTGTCTGAATAAAGAGTTTTGAAACCATTTGATTCTAGTTCTTTATACAGTCTATAACGAAGTAAGTCATTTTTGCTAGGATGTTCCAAACCGAATTCATTTATGAGAATTTTTCTAAAATCATCATAATCAGCCGTACTTTTCTTAATGGCGTTTGTCATTTCCTCCCGTTCTTTGGCGCTCTTCTTCAATTCTCTTGCTAATTCAATTCGAACTTCGTCTGGTTTCCCATAAGTGTCAATAATTGAATTGACTACATTTACCATCTGGTTCAAAATTTTTTCAACAACAGGATTCCTTAACGAGTTCATTGGAAGCGCGTCTAAATGATCTTTATAGACCTTATTTGCCAACTCCTCACGAGTGAGAGAACGTTTTGAGTGCTTGTATCCTGCGGATGTACAAGCGTCGCTATACATTTGACCTTGTTTCATGAAAGGCAAAATCTTTTTAATTGCCTTTGCCGAAAGACTTCCATAAGCGTCTTCAAAGGTAACGCTTGCTAAAATGGCTGCATAGTCTTCTTCCATGTTACAAAGATTTCCAATCTTTGCAATGAGATTTCTGTTGCCAGTAATAGACTTGTCATCTTGGAATGAATATAATAGGTGCCAAAGTTTGAATAAAGGCTGATTTTCGAGTTCTGGAGTTGTCAATGAGGAATTGTAACTCAAGAAGTCTGTTCTGATGTTCAATTTTTCGAATGAGTTCTGAACGGTATTAAAGATTTCTTTTGCAGGCATCTTTTGGAAGTTGAATTCTCCGTAACCACTCATTTCGATAATACGTCGATAAGCATCAAATAATTTTGATTGAGTCCGGTTTCCTTCTAGTTTATCGAAGTTTAAATCGTATTCACGGTATTCCTTGTTAAATAGAACTTTTAACGCATCTGATTTGCTTAATTGCTCCTTTACATTCAGTTCAGCAAATAATTTCTCTTTTTCGTCTTGCTTTAATGCGCAATACTCGCCAGTTTCCTTGCTTGTTAGCATCAAATTGTTTAGAACTTGCCATATACGAAATTCTTGAAAAATTGGAGATGACGCGGGAATAACTTTAGGTCCCGATGAAACAGTTTTTGTTTGCCCATCAATAGTTCTATTAACTTTGCGACCTTCCAGTTCACAAATGCTGATTAAATTTTTTTGTGATTTAAGAGGCCTCTGATAGAATATAGTGATATCGCGAATTTCGTGCTTTAGTTTGGGAGTCAATTCCGGATGAAATTTTACTTGCGTTTCCCAAATCGTCTCAAATTCATCTAAATAGTCTTGACGATAGAAGACCTGATTTTTAAGACTGTAGTTAGGATTCTTGGCCAATTCATTCATTTGGAACTGTCCAACAGTCAAATGATTAATTCGTAACTCCTTACTGCGATCCCCAATATTTCCGAGATAACTACTTGTTCCACTTTTTTGACCATTGATATTTTGAAGAACAATTGCTAATTCCTCTAGCCCAATCTTTTCAGAAAGAGCATTCACTCGCCATTCGTAGTCTTCTTTTTTTTGGTCGAATCCCTTTGTTGATCGTTTAATGCCAACAATGTTGAACGGAGTCTTGCAAATAGCCCATGTAGCAGATTTATTTTTCCCTTCTACATTATGCTTTAAGGATTCGGTCAAGACATCTGGATAGAATGTTTTTTGAAAACTCCAAATTTTATCGAATTCCGTTTGCAAATCAGACGGATAGAATTCTGGTTCGTAGCGTTTACCTTGATTGAACAAGGAAAGGACTAGTTGACCAGGAGTTAAATTTTCATTATAGAGTTTTTCAGCAATAGCCATACCGTCAATCAGGGAACCCTCGTCAGAAGACTTTGCTTTTCGATTGCTCTTATAACCTCTTTTTTTGTTGATCATCAACAATACGCGTGCAAATTCTGTTAAAGAAATCTCTTCAGAGGCTGCTTTGGCTCTTAATCGATAGGTTTCAAATGTTGTTCCGTTTCCTTTTTCGGCAAGAATCGTCGAATCGTCAATAAAGCCATGTTCCTTGAGTAGTTTTCTTAGATGATCTCTACGTAATTTATAACGCTGTAAATTACGTCGCATAGAACGGCTTTGTGTTCGCCCTGCATTGCAGGAAATGCTTTTTCCACCGTTAAAATCTGCTACAGCATCCATGCAGGCTTTTTTTGATGCTGTATTTACAAAATTGTCGAAGCTGATGGTTCTTACGCCTAATTTTACAATAGAAGACTTTTCGCCTTCCTTTTCCGCTTCATTCACCACTGCCCAACCAATCGAATTGGTTCCCAAATCAAGTCCAAGAATTTTTTTCATTTGATTTCCTTTTTTCTGTTTATCTGTCTTAAAATAATCTTTTTTTGAGCGATTGAACACAAAAAATTGATTATTTTGAGCGAAAATCGCCGTTTTTTGAAGCGGTTAAAAAAAGAATAAACAATCAAATATAGAAACGCATAATGACGATTTTTGTCAATTCTGGATTATGGAGAAATAATTTATTTTTCTATTGACTTTCAAAAAAGGTTTATATATATTATGAACATTCTGAAAGCAAATCACAATAAGGATTATTCCGTTGTGAAAACATTTAGAGCGGCGCTCCCTTCGGGGCGTCGTTCTCTTTTTTTGACCGGGGTGATGCGGAAAAAATTGCCCGGACCTATTGACAATCGGGATTTCAGTAGTTATATTTAGTGCACAAGTGTGTAGTTTTGGTGTTTTTTGCTTGTACGCCAAAGGAGTTGATGATGAAAGACATTGAGCATGTCGCCCTGAATCCATTGGATAGGTCGGGCATCGGAAAGATGATTCAAGTCATTCGAGGCAAGCAAGTGCTGCTTGACCGCGATTTGGCGGCGCTTTACGGGGTTGAAACGAAGCGTATAAATGAGCAGGTAAAGCGCAATATTGAGCGTTTTCCTATAGATT
>CALATK010000138.1 GCA_937891805.1 uncultured Fibrobacter sp.
TTGACCATATGCTCATCCTTTTCGCAAAACACGGCAGATTTGACCTTATGGTAAAATGCAATGGTGATACGGAAGTAGATTATCACCATACGGTTGAAGATATCGGCATCGCTCTTGGCAAAGCTATGGCAGAAGCTGCGGGAGACCTCCGTGGGATCAAGCGCTATGCGGATATTATCCTGCCGATGGATGAGGCGCTCATCCTCGCCGCTTGCGACCTTTCGGGAAGAAGCTTTCTCGGCTACGCGCTCGACATCCACACCGAAAAGGTGGGCACGTTTGATACAGAGCTCGTAGAGGAATTTTTCCTCGCCTTCACGCGTGAGGCGGCGTGCAATCTCCACCTTCGCTCCCTCGCCGGACAGAATACGCACCACATCATCGAAGGCGCATTTAAGGCAACTGCGCGTGCCCTTCGCGATGCCGTGAAAATCGACCCCGATTTCAAAGACGAAATCCCTTCTACCAAAGGAGTACTTTCATGATAGCCATTGTAGACTACGGCGTTGGAAACCTCTTTTCCTTAAAGAGTTCCTTAGCCGCCATCGGGGCGGACGCCTTTGTAAGTAAAAATCCCGACGAGATTGCCGCGGCGGACAAAATCATTTTGCCGGGCGTTGGCGCTTTTCCGGATGCCGCGAAAAAGCTTTCGGAAGCCGGCATGACCGACATGCTTCGAAGCGCCGCGCGTGAAGGCAAGCCGCTTATGGGCATTTGCCTTGGGATGCAGCTTCTTTTTGAAAAAAGCTATGAATATGGAGAATGTGCGGGGCTCGGGCTTATCCCGGGCGAAATTCGCCCCATTTCTGAAAAAATTCCAAAAGACCTGAAAATTCCGCATATTGGCTGGAATGCACTCGATTTCACGAAGCCTTCCCGTCTTTTCCGCTATATAAAGGACGGCGACTTTGTATACTTTGTGCACTCTTTTTCGGCTATGGGCGCAGGTGACGCTGTGATTGCCACCTCGGAATACGGCGCGCCGCTTGTGGCGGCTGTCGAGTGCGGCAATGTTTGCGGCTGCCAGTTTCATCCCGAAAAGAGCGGCGATGTGGGGTTGAAAGTCCTGGAAAATTTCTGCAACTGGAACCCTTGAGGTGAGTATGGAAAAAGTTTATCGCTCCGGAATCGGTTTTGATGTTCATAAGCTGGTAGAAGGCCGCAAGTGCATTATCGGCGGGGTGGATATTCCCTACGAGAAGGGCCTCTTGGGGCACAGCGATGCCGACGTGCTGTTGCATGCCATCAGTGACGCGCTTTTAGGTGCTGCCGGCCTCGGCGACATCGGAACCTACTTCCCCGATACGGATCCGGCTTTCAAGGGCGCCGACAGCTTGGAACTGCTCCGCAAGGTGGGGGAGGAAGTCCGCAAGGCCGGTTTTGAAATCGTGAACATCGACAGTATTGTGATGTGCGAACGGCCCAAGGTGAACCCTCACAAGGACCAGATGAAGGCGAATATCGCCCGTGTGCTCGGCCTGGACATAAAACAGATTGGAATCAAGGGAACTACCACCGAAAAACTGGGATTTACGGGCCGTGGCGAAGGAATTGCCAGCCAGGCAATAGCCATGGTTTATAGTTTGGTGTGATTTGGCTCAAATTTGCGGGTTTGTGCAGGATTGCGCTTGCTTGGAATAAAATATATATTTCGGTATATGAAGCGACTGTCTTGTGTTGTTGGTTTTGCTTTTGCCTTGGGTGCCGTTGCTCCCTTGTTTGCGGAGGATTTACCCAGCCATATAGACGTGGTCATTGTTTCCGCTTCGAGTTCCAGTTTGGAGAATGGTGGCAGTTCTGCTTCGGCGAAAAGCAGCTCCAGCGTAAAGCAGAGCAGTTCCAGTCGTAGCCTGGACGATTCGCCCCTGCTGCCGGTAATTTCTCACGATACGCTTAGAAGCTCTTTGCCGGAGAATGGAGATGCTTCGATGGCACTTCCCCGTAGTGTTTCTGCCCCTGTCGCTCAGGGAGTGGATTGTTGGTTCGATTTGCAGGGGCGCTTGCTGAAAGGCAAACCTACGGTTAAGGGAACCTATTACCATAATGGCAAGGCCGTTGTGGTAAAGTAAAAATGAATAATGGCGCAAGGCGTCGGGCGCCGTTTGCGTAGATTTAATTCAAGGATATTTAAAATGATTTTGTTCAAAAAATCCGTTTTCTTTGTGGCCCTACTGGGTGCTGTTCTTTGCTGGTCGGCTGACGACCCTAAGCCCTATGTGGAAGGCGACGCGTTACCCAACGCTCTCAAGTTCTATCCGCCTCCGCCGGACACGAATTCTGCGGCATTTGCCTACGACATGGCGCAGTACAAGTGGGGAAAGTCTGTACGGGTGGCTGATACGGCTCGGGCGAATTTGGCCATCGCCCAGGCTGTGACGGATGATGCCGAGATGGCAAAAATGTTCAGCGAACCCTTTGGCATGGAAATCTCGGAAAAGAACACGCCCGCTATTATGAACGTGCTTAAGCGCGGGATATTCACCATGCGTCTTGCATCCCGCGTTGCAAAGAAGCACTACATGAGGGTGCGCCCTTACGCCCGCCTCAAGGAGCCGACCCTGATTCCGAGTGCCGAAGAAAGTCACCTGACAAACGGCTCGTATCCTTCGGGCCACACTGTTCGTGGCTGGGGCATGGCGCTCCTGCTTGCCGAAATCAATCCAGTGGCCCAAGACGCACTGCTAAAGTACGGCTACGAATGGGGCCAGAGTCGTGTGATTGCGGGTTACCACTGGCAAAGTGATATCGAGGCCTCCAAGGCCGTGGTTACGGCGGTTTTTGCCCGCTTACATGCCGAAGAGGCGTTCCTTGCCGACATGAAAAAGGCCAGGGACGAATTCAAGAGGCTTTCGGCCAAGCAAAAGAAAAAGACGAAATGATTTGCCTTTTACAGAAAATGGATAGACTGCTTGCGTATAAGCGTTCTCTAACCCAAAAATAAGGTTGTTCCCCTTTGACGATTCAAGGGGGATTTCTATTTTTGTGTATAGATTTAGAAACAAATGATTCTACGATGCAAATCCGGACTAGCTGAAAGGCAGCGACGATGACCCCGGTAAGCGGCGCCAATGAATAGGAAAAACCTATGACCTTAATGATTCTCAAGATGCTTGGATGCCTCGCGCTCCTCATGTTCGGCATGAAGACCATGAGTGAAGGCCTCCAGAAACTTACCGGTGGACACCTTCGTGCGTTTCTTGGCACTATGACCAAGCACCGGGCCGGCGGATTGCTTACGGGAACCTTTATTACCGCCGCCGTGCAGTCTTCTACTGCCACTACCGTCATGACCGTCAGTTTCGTCAATGCTGGTCTGCTTACTCTTAAGCAGGCCATTCCTGTTATTATGGGGGCGAACATCGGTACCACGGCCACGGCCTGGATCATGTCCATCTTCGGATTCCAGTTCAACATGAGCAGTTTCGTGTGGCCTCTCTTTGCCCTGGGAATTATCCTCTCCTATGTGCGGAAAAGCAACGTCAAGAGTTTCGGCGAATTTGTTTTCGGATTTTCTTTCATGTTCCTGGGGCTTACCACCCTCCGCGAAAATGCGGTGGCCATGGACTTGTCCCACAACCAGGCGGTCATTGACTTTTTTGCGGCCAGCGGCAACTGGGGCATTCTGTCCACCTTGTTGTTCCTGCTTTTGGGAAGTGTCCTGACCATGTGCGTGCAGTCATCTGCCGCCATCATGGCCATTACCCTCCTTCTTTGCAGTAGCGGTGTGCTCCCGATTTACCAGGGCATTGCCCTTGTGATGGGTGAAAACATCGGAACCACGGTGACATCGAACCTGGCGGCCCTTTCGGCCAGCACCCAGGCTCGGCGTGCTGCCCTGGCCCACATGCTTTTCAACGTGTTCGGCGTGGTGTGGGTACTGATTGTTTTCCACCCCTTCGTGAACATGGTTTGCCATATCGTGGGCTTTGACCCGAACTTTGTCCCCCAGACCCAAGAAGAAATTGCCGAGGCCAGCGTGCGGGTGACTTACGCCCTGTCCGGATTCCATACGGCATTCAACCTCTGCAACGTGGCGATCCTCATCTGGTTTATCAAACCCATGGAAAATATCATCTGCAAGATTATCCGCGAAAAGGAAGATGGCGAAGATTTCAGCATCAAGTTTATCAGTGCTGGCCTCATGAGTACCGCCGAACTTTCCCTGTTCGAAGCCCGTAAAGAAATCAACCTGTTTGCCGAACGCACCCTGAAGATGTTCCGCTTTGTGCCGGACTTGCTCAAGATGAAGGATGAGGGTGAATTTACGAAGCTGTTCGCCCGAATCGAGAAGTACGAGAACATCAGTGACAAGATGGAAATCGAAATTGCAGGTTACCTGAACAAGGTGAGTGAAGGTCGCCTGAGCCCCGAAAGTAAGCGGGTGCTGCAGTCCATGCTCAAGGAGATTTCTGAAATCGAGAGCATTGGCGATTCCATCTATAACATGTCCAGGGCTATACGGCACAAGTTCCAGAGTGCCGACGACTTTACCGAAGAGCAGTACAGCCGTATCGAAGGCATGATGAAGCTTTGCGACAAGTCCATGGCCCAGATGGTGGATATCATCGAAGACTCTCCCCAGGCCGATGTGAAGTCCACCTTGATGATGGAATACGAAATCAACGATTATCGCAAGATGCTCAAGCAGTTGAACATAGACGACATCAATGCTCAGCGCTACAGCTACCAGATGGGCGTGCACTACATGGACGTGATCAACGACTGCGAAAAGCTGGGCGACTACGTAATCAACGTGGTGGAAGCCCATGTGAACCACAAGCTTTCGGGCTAGGCCGTCTTGGTTGACATTTTATAACTGTTTTTTCTCTTGTCATGCCCGTCCCGCATCAAGTGCGGGATAAACTCCAGCGGTCAACGTCTCGTTAAATTTGTATAATAGGCATATCATGCTTTTTGACGAAATTATAGACGACACCTACGAGGTGTCGGAATACCCCGCTCTTGCAGGCCTTACGCAGGAGTGGTCTGAAGCAAGGCCCTTTGCGGGCCTGCGCGTGCTGGCGGCGACACCCGTGTTCCGGAATACGCTGGTGCAGTACCGTGCGCTTTTGGCCGGCGGGGCAGATCTTTCGGTAGGTATTTCGAACGATTCCAACGCGGGAGCCGAAATGCCTTGTGACTCTGGCATTGTAGCTCTACTGCGGGAATCGAACATTCCGGTGTTTGGCTTGCAAGACGCCTTGAAGGCGGAGTCCTGCGGCGAAGGTTTTGACCTGATTCTGGATTGCGCGGGCCAGTTTTCGGTATGCCATCCGAAATACGGTTTTGTGGAACTTACCCGCAGCGGTGTGCAGTTTTACGAGAACAGCGAAAAGCCGGTGTTCGTGGCGGACAGCGGTATCGTCAAGCGTATCGAGACCAGCCTCGGAACCGGGGAAGGTTATGTGCGGGCCCTTTTGCAGCTGGGCTACGGCAATGTTGGTCGAAATGGCGCAGATGCCGGTAGTGACGGTGCCGCCTTTGCAGGAAAAAGTTTTGTGGTGTTCGGGAGCGGCAAGGTGGGGCAGGGAATCGTTCTGCAACTCTTGCGGGAAGGCGCTCACGTGCAGGTGGTAACGGATAAGGCTCGCGGCGTTAGTCCTTTTTTGGATGCAAACGGCGTGCCTGTTGCGGATTGCAACGACCTGAAATCGGTTGTAGCTCTTGTGAGTGCTGCCGACTTTGTGGTGACGGCTACCGGCGTGAAGGGTGCTCTTGACCGGCCGGAGCTGACGGCGGCTCTGCTCTCTTCGAAAGCGGTGCTTGCCAACATGGGTGTCGAGGACGAATATGGCTCTAGTGTTCCTGCAGGTCGCGTGCTTGCCGAAAAGAAACCCCTGAACTTCATTCTAGAAGAACCGACCCACCTGAAATATATCGACGCGTCCCTCGCTTTGCACGGGGCACTGGGGGAACTTCTGGTGCGAGAAGCTGCGGATGCTTTGACTCCGAATAAAAATGCGGGCCCAATGGACCCGCCAAGCGAACTAGAACAGCGTATTCTCTCGATGACCATGCAGGACGGAATTATCGGTCCTGAAATCGCCGAGATGCTGAGCCTTTAATTCGGCTAGTTCTTCTTTCCTTCGAGTTTTTCGAAGAACTTCTTGGTTTCCCGGGCGACGACCCCGCTCAGGAGGATAAGGGCCACCAGGTTCGGGAAGGCCATGAGTCCGTTGAAAATGTCGGCACTGGTCCACACGGCGCTTACCGTGAGGTAAGGCCCGATGAACACGGCCGCTACGTAGAACCAGCGGAAAGTGAGAATGGCTCCTTTCTTGCCACGGCCCACCAGGTATTCTAGGCAACGTTCAGAATAATAGGCCCAGCCGAGAATAGTAGTGAAGGCAAAGAATACCAGGGCGACGGTGAGAATGTAGGGAGCGACACTTGAACCGGCGGGCAGGTTCGAAAGCCCGCGGACAAAAGCTTCCATGGTAATGTTCACGCCCTGGAGTCCGAGTTCAGGAGTCCAGGCTCCGGTCACCACGATGGCAAGGCCTGTCATGGAGCAGATGACGATGGTATCAATGAAGGTCCCCGTCATGCAGACCAGTCCTTGACGGACAGGCTCCTTGGTCTTTGCGGCGGCAGCGGCGATGGGAGCAGAACCGAGACCCGCTTCGTTGCTGAAGATGCCGCGGGCGATACCCTTTTGCATGGCGATAAAGATGGTACCCACCACGCCGCCGGTAACGGCGCTAGGGTTGAATGCGGCCTGGATAATCATTTCGATAGCGCTAGAAATTTTAGAGAAATTGAAACCGAGAATTAGTAGGCAGAAAAGAATGTAGAAGATGGCCATGAGGGGCACAATATAAAGGGAGACTTTCGCGATACGCTTGAGCCCGCCGATGATGACCATGGCCGTAAAGCCTGCGCACAGGAGGCCTGCAATGGCGGTGGATACGGAGACGGAATTACCGCCGATGTTCACGAATTCTCGGGAGGGGAATACCGTTGCCACCGCCGAGGTGATGCCGTTCACCTGGGTGATGGTGCCGATGCCCAAAAGTCCGGCAAGTACGCCAAAGATGGCAAACAGCACGGCTAGCCACTTGAAGTTAAAACCGAAACGTTCTTTGATGCCGGTTTCAATGTAGTAGAAGGGGCCTCCTAGAACTTTTCCGTCGCTAGCCACCTTGCGGTACTTGACGGCCAAAAGACCTTCGGCATACTTGGTGGCCATGCCAAAGAATGCGGCCACTTCCATCCAGAATAGGGCCCCGGGGCCGCCTGTCCCGATAGCGGTAGCCACGCCAACGATATTTCCGGTACCTACCGTTGCCGCAAGAGCCGTGCAGAGGGCGGCAAAGCTTGAAACTTCTCCCTGGCCTTCTTTCTCGCTGTTGAGCATGTAGCGCAGGGCGTTGCCCAGGTTTGTGACCTGGAGTACACCCAGGCGACAGGTGAGCAAGATACCTACAAACAGGATGACGACGATAAGGGGGATACCCCACACGTAGCCGTCGATGGTATCAAGGATGGAATTTAGGGTTGCCATAGCAATCTCCTTCAAGGCGGTTTCTATGAGTGTGGCGCGAAATGGGCGCGAGCAAATTTAGAAAAAAAGATTTTGCTTGCTCTCTGTTTTTTTATTATTTTACCAATAAAAGACTGAGAGGCCCCTATGTTCGGACACCACCTTCCTTTGAGCGAACAGTCCCTGCAAGTTATCGAGCAGATTGGAAACGACATGCCCGGCGGTTTTTTTATATACAAGGCCACGGGGAACGAGGAACTGCTTTATGCCAACAAGGCGGTATTTCGAATTTTCGGTTGTGAGACCCTGGAAGAATTCAAGGCCCTGACCGGCTACACCTTCAAGGGAATGCTTTACCCCGAAGACTATGGAAAGATTTCGGCATCCATAGTGGAGCAAATAGAAAAAAGTCAGGGGAATCTGGATTATGTGGAGTACCGCATTGTCCGCAAGGATGGAGAAATCCGCTGGATAGACGACTATGGGCACTACGTGGAATCCGACGTCTATGGCGGCCTCTATTACGTGTTTATTTCGGACATTACCGAAAAACGGATGCAAATGGAAACGGACAAGGCCGTCCGGACAGCGGTTATCGAAGCCCTTAGCAGAAGCTACAATGCGGTGTGGCTCATTAATGACATTGCCACGGGGAGTTTTTCGCTTTTCCGTGGCGAGACGAAGGGCGAGAGCATTCATGCAAGGCCCACCCGCGAAGCTTTGGAACTTTTGGATTACGAAGATGCCAAGAGAAACTACATTGACAACTTTGTCGTGGAAGAAGACCGGGAACGCCTCCGCAGGGAACTGACCCTTGAAAATCTCAAGGAGTGTACCAGTGACAACCACATGTTCACAGAAAGTTTCAGGCGAATCATCGGTAATGAAGATCGGTATTACCGTATCGAATTTATGCAGGTGAAGCTGCCCAACGGCAAAACCGGGATTGTAGCGGGCTTTAGGGATGTAGATTCTGAAGTCCGCGAAGAAGAGGAAACCCGGAGAAAACTCCTGGAGGCCGAAGCCGCCAAGGCTGAAAACCGAAGGCTCATGGAACGGGTGGAATCCGCTGCGGAACTGGCGGAACTTATGGGCTCGGTAACTTCGCTTCTTTCGAACATGCCGGCCCTGAGTTTTTCGAAGGATGCCCTTACCGGCAAGTACCTCGCCTGTAACCAGGCCTTCGCCGAATACGCCAACAAGGAAAATCCCGACGGTGTTATCGGACTTACGGATTACCAAATTTTTGACCCCGTGACGGCGGCGCATTTTGCTGAGGACGACCGCAAGGCGCTTGAAATGGACAAGCCCTACGTGTTCTTCGAGGATGTTCCCAACGCGGCGGGGACAGAAACTCGCAACCTCCAGACAACTAAGATGAAGTTCAAGGATTCTTCGGGCAGGCTCTGCACCTTGGGTATGTGCGTGGATGTGACGGAAATGACCCGCATAAAATCAGCAGAAGCCCATCAGCAGGAACTGGAAGCGAGGCTTGAATTACAAGAAACCCTTTTGCAGGAACGGCACCACCGCGAACAGCTGGATAACATGATAACGGCCATGGCTTCTGATTACCGCAGTATTTATCATGTGAATCTTGATGCCGACGAAGCGGTGTGTTACCGTGCAGACGCAAGCGACAAAGACCAGCATGCGGAAGGGGTCCGTTTCCCCTATCTCGAACGGTTCCGCTACTATGGAAACACCTATGTGACGGAAGCCTTCCGTGAAGGATTCCTGAATTTTATCGAACCCGAAAATATCCGCAGGGCACTTGCGAAGGACTCTCTGATCGTTTATCGTTACCTAGTGAACCGCGCAGGCAAGGAATATTACGAGATGATTCGCGTCGCGGACGTGCAGGGAGCGGAAGAACGTACGGACGGAATTGTCCATGCGGTGGGTCTTGGCCTTACGGTTATTGACGAAGAAATGCGGGACTCTCTGGCAAGGAACAAGGCACTAACGGAGGCCCTGGCGGCAGCCGAATCGGCAAGCACAGCAAAGACGGCGTTCCTCTCCAACATGAGCCACGAAATAAGAACTCCGATGAATGCCATCATTGGCCTGGATAGTCTTGCTCTCAGTGACGAGACCCTAAGCGACAAGACTAAGGACTATCTTGAAAAAATTGGAGGCAGTGCAAGGCACTTGTTAGGACTCATCAATGACATTTTGGACATGAGCCGCATCGAAAGTGGAAAACTTATGCTCAGGAACGAGGAGTTTTCCTTGAACGACATGTTGGAGCAGATAAACATGCTGGTCATGACGCAGTGCAGCGAAAGGGGAATCCGCTTCCAATGCAACCAGAAAGGGAAGGTTGGCTCTTACTTCATTGGCGACGAGATGAAACTGAAGCAGGTGCTCATCAACATCCTGAGCAACGCCATCAAGTTCACGGAACGTTCGGGCGAAATCCGTCTTGACGTGGAGTGTACGGCCTCGTACCAGGGCCAGTCTACGCTGAAATTTTCCGTGCAGGATACAGGAATAGGAATTTCAGAATCCTTCATCCCGAAGATATTTGACTCCTTCACGCAAGAAGATTCCACGCGGAGCTCTAAGTTCGGCAGTACCGGGCTTGGAATGGCGATTACCAAGAACATCGTAGAGATGATGAATGGCTCCATTTCTGTAGAATCTAAGAAAGGGGTGGGTTCCACCTTCACCGTGGTTGTGACTCTCAGGGAATGCGAACACGCTCTCCCCTCCATAGGGAAAATCCAGACGAAGGACTTGTCCGTTCTCGTGGTGGACGACGACGCCATCGCCTGCGAGCATGCAAGGCTCGTACTTTCGGAAGCGGGCGTCAAGTCGGATACGAGCTTGAGCGGAGAAGAGGCTCTCCACATGCTTGAGGTTCACCATGCAAAACATGAACCCTATAATCTGGTGCTTCTCGATTGGAAAATGCCAGACATGGATGGAATCGAGGTAGCTAGGCGCATCCGTGAACGCTACGACAAGGAAACCACCGTCATCATTCTTACGGCATATAACTGGGATGAAATTATGGACACCGCGCTGCATGCGGGAGTAGACAGTTTTCTTTCAAAGCCCTTGTTTGCCATGGGTGTGTTGGACGAGTTTGAACGTATTGCCCGACGCAATAATATGGGAATTCTTAGGGAAAAGAAACGGGCGAGCCTAGAAGGAAGGCGCATCCTCCTTGCTGAAGACATTGCCATTAACGCCGAAATCATGAAGGAAATTCTGAAGGCGCGGGGGATGGCGGTTGGCCTGGCCGAAAATGGGAAACTCGCCCTCGAGATGTTCAGGGAAAGCGATTATAATCATTACGATGCTATTCTCATGGATGTGCGGATGCCCGAAATGGATGGCCTGGAGGCCACCGCAGCTATCCGTGCTTTGGACCGCCCCGATGCAAAGACCGTGCCTATTGTTGCCATGACGGCTAACGCCTTTGACGAGGATGTGCAAAAATCCTTGCAGGTCGGCATGAATGCCCATCTTTCAAAACCTGTGGAACCCGACATCCTTTACTTGACTCTGGCGGAGCTCATTTACGACTCCAAATAGGAATGGTGCACCCCCGCTACAGCGGAGGTGCGTTACTGCGCCGTTGAACCTTCAACCCTTAGCAAGCTCCGGAAGTTGGGAACTTGTATCCCCAAAGACATTCGTTGGAGTTTTCTAAAAAACGAAAAAGTAGGCGCTAACATAGAATGCGATGCGAACCTGCTGAAAATGGATCTTGTGTAAATTGCTATTTTTTGACACGGAAAACTCCTGCGCAGAGTTGCGCGGGATATTTGAGCTTTATAAGAGGAAATTATGTGCGAAAATTGCTGTTCTAACCGTCCTGTCCGAGTACGCTTTGCCCCGAGCCCCACGGGCTACCTGCATGTGGGCGGCGCCCGTACCGCTATTTACAACTACTTTTTTGCCAAGCACATGGGTGGCACGTTCTACCTGCGTATCGAGGATACCGACCGCAAGCGTTACAACGAAACTGCATTGCACGACTTGATGCGCGACCTCAAGTGGCTTGGCCTGCAGTGGGACGAAGGTCCGGGTTGCGAAGGTGACTGCGGTCCGTACTTCCAGAGCGAACGCCTGGACATTTACCACCGCGAAATCAAGAAGCTCCTGGACGCGGGCTGCGCCTACTACTGCTTCTGCACCGAGGAACGCCTGCAGGAAGTCCGCGCCGAACAGGAAAAGTCTCATGTGCCGGTCACGGGTTACGACCGTCACTGCCGTAATATTTCCCGCGAAGAGGCCGAAGCCCGCATTGCCGCCGGCGAAAAGGCCGTGATCCGCTTCAAGGTGCCGGAAACCGGCGTCACCGAATTCGACGACATGATCCGCGGCCACATCAGCTACCAGAACGAACTCCTGGACGACCTGGTGCTCATCAAGCGCGACGGTTACCCGACGTACCACTTTGCAAGCGTCGTGGACGACCACCTGATGGGTACGACCCACGTGCTCCGCGGCGACGAATGGATCAGCTCCACGCCGAAGCATGAACTCCTTTACAAGGCCTTTGGCTGGCAGCCGCCCGTATGGTGCCACCTGCCGGTGATTCTCGACAAGAACGGCGGCAAGCTTTCCAAGCGCAAGGGCGCCGCCTCCGTGGGCGATTTCCGCGACCTGGGTTACCTGCCGGAGACTCTTGTGAACTATCTTGCGCTCCTGGGCTGGAACCCGGGCGATGACCGCGAAGTCATGACCATCAAGGAAATGGTGGAAAGCTTCACGCTGGAACGCATCAACCCGAAGTCCGCAAGCTTCGACGAAAAGAAACTGCAGTGGATGAACGGCCAGCATATTCACCTGTGCGACGACGGCTTCCTCAAAAACATCATGAAGGAAGGCTTGGCTGCGAAGGGTATCGACCTCTCCAAGGAACCGGAAGAACGTCTCGACGAAATCGTGAAGCAGCTCAAGCCCCGTGCCCACTCTGTGAAGGATCGGGGCAAATAATGCGAATAGGCGGCTGCGAATTTTCCATCACTCGAGTTTGTACTGATGATGTGTGGGTGCGAAGAAGCACTTCGGCGAAGGTTCCAAGGACGTGGCGACCCTCGTGCGCGACATGCTCGCTTCCATTGAAGACTTCAAGACGCCTGTCATCGAGAAGGGTTTCTACGACCTGGCCGAACGTTGCGGCCACAAGGTGGGTGAACTGGTGGGTGCTCCGCGTCTCGCTGTCTCTGGTGTGACCGCAGGCCCTGGCCTCTGGGAAATGTTCGAAATCATCGGAAAAGAAGAAGTGCTCCGCCGTATCGACGTGGCAATGCCGCTCATGAAATAAGCGGGGCGTTACGGGGCCGGCGATTGAGGCCCCGTTCGAAGGGGTAGCGGATGCCCGGTAGGGCAGAAGCGAGGGGGAGCCTTCCCCCTAACCCCAACCACCAACCACCAACCACTAACCACCAACCACTAACCACCAACCACTAACCACTAACCACTAACCACTAATCTTGCGTAAACAGTTCCCCTACAAACTTCTGACCCAGAAAATGTTTTGCTGCCGTTGCCAGCGGGTAACGGAGCACGGGATATTTGCGCGGGAACCCTATTCTACCCACGGTGGCATGGAACCGAAAATTCCGCTTCTGTGTTCGTGCGAAGCGTGCCAGAATGTCATCATCTGCTTTTCCAACGAGTTTAGCTTTGGAACAAGCGTGGAACATGCGGACTACACGAAGATTTACGGGCACAACCGAATCCAGCCCGGGAACTGGTTGTTTTTCAAGGGCGGTGTGAAACCGGGGTTGGTCAAGAGTTGTTTCCAGACTCACGACAAGGAAATTTACGTGCTTACCTACGGTGGCGCCAAGGACGAAAAGGTGGAATGCCCCAAGTGCCATGTGGAGTCGGAGGTAGCGCCGGGCGGGTATCGGCTGCTTCCGGCCCAGAGCGCCTTGACGCTTATCGGCGACCATGTGTATCACGCCATTCGGGACATGTTCGGCGT
>CALATK010000139.1 GCA_937891805.1 uncultured Fibrobacter sp.
ATATTTTGCAAAATCTCTATGTGTTGAATCTTGTTGATAAGCCCAAGTCATATTCCAAATGAATTTAACATTTTCCTTAAGAGCAAGTACTTCTTCCATAATATCATCAATGTATGAATAAGTGTCAGCAATACCACTACTACCACTAGCTTGTTGAAGTGAAATATAATTCCAATCATCATATTCTATAGCTTCAGAAATAGAAATATTTGTTTTTCTTTGCCATGTACTTGGTCCAAGCGACGGTCACCACCGCCATGCCTTCGCCGTGGGTGATGTTGTACTGGGCCGAAAGTTCGTGCTCGATCCGGTGCGAACCCCAGTCGGCGCGTCGTCCGGCATCTAAAAATCCGCCGTGGGCCACACTGGCGAGCCACTGGATTTCTCCGCGGGCGTTGACGTCTTTCTGGTTGACGATGAGCTTGTCGGCGTTCACGAGCAGAGCACGGATGGCGCCTTCGATCAGGTAGTCCGTGGTGTCGGAAAATTTCTCGTCTGAGAAATAGCGTTCCAGCAAGTGCGAAAGCACATCGGCAATTCCCACGAAAGTCTGGTACGCCGGCAGGCCCACCGTGTATTTCGGATTCATGATGGCGAACTTCGGGATGATGCGGTCGTCTTCGAAGCCAAGCTTCCACTGCCCGCTAGAAAGGATGGCCGCGTTGGATGTTTCGGAACCGCTGGATGCCGTAGTGGCGATGACGCCTATCGGTAATACCTTTTCGGGTGAAATTCCCCTCTCAAAGAAATCCCACACGTCCCCTTCGTAAGGTATTCCGAGCGCCACCGCCTTTGCGGTATCTATGGAACTTCCGCCGCCTACGGCCAGAACGAAGTCCACCTGGTTTTGTTTGCCTTGCTTTACCAGCTCGCGAACAAGGTCGATGGACGGGTTCGGCACCACGTTTCCGTTTTCGGAAAAACGAATGCCCAGTTCGGCGACGGCGTCCTTGATGACATCGTAAATGCCGAGGGTCTTGACAAAGTCGCCGCTGTAAACGAGTTGGAGCGACTTTACGCCGTGTGCGGCCAAAAGCGATTTCAGTTTCTGTTCGCTGTGTTCGCCAAAGACAATTTTTGCAGGGTTGTAGTATTCAAAATCAATCATTGTATTCTCCGTACAAAAAAGTGTCATCCTGAGCGGACCCTGGAGCGCAAAGCGCGATAGGGCAGTAGAAGGATCCAGACCCGCATTTATTTCCTAATGATGAAAATTACCGCTGGACTGGATGCTTCCTGGCCTACGCCCGTCAGCATGACGTTACTCAAAACTGACCACTCATAACTCACGACTCGTTTAGATTGCCGCGAAGCCGTTTTCTAGGTCGGCGATGATGTCTTCGTAGTGTTCCGTACCGATAGACACGCGGATGGTTGCCGGAGTGATTTCGGCTGCGGCCAGTTCCTCTGGAGTGAGCTCCGAATGCGTGGTGGTGTACGGGTGAATCACGAGGCTCTTCACGTCGGCAACGTTTGCAAGCAGGCTGAAGATTTTCAAGCTGTCGATGAACTTGAAGGCTTCGGCCTGGCCGCCCTTGATGTCGAAGGTGAAAATGGAACCGCCTCCGTTGGGGAAATACTTCTGGTAAAGTTCGTGGTCCGGATGGTTCGGCAGGCTCGGATGGCTCACGCGTGTAACCTTCGGGGGCTTCACCAGGTACTCGATGACCTTCTT
>CALATK010000140.1 GCA_937891805.1 uncultured Fibrobacter sp.
CCGCTTACTGTGCGGCCAGCCCCTCGAGGGCGCAACTGAGCCTCACCATGAGCATGCTCGGACTTTCGGTGGGGCAACTCTTTGTAGGCCCGCTGAGCGATAAGTACGGCCGCAAAAAATTGTTGTTAGTTTGTCTGTTGCTTTTTGTCTGCGGGACAGTCGCCTGCATTGTCGCGCCGAACATCGTAACCTTCAACGTGTTTCGTTTGTTGCAGGGCATGGCGGCGTCCGGCGGCATCGTGATAGCACGTTCCATTTCAGCGGATTCCTACCGCGGCCCGGTGCTCACCAAGTTCCTTGCCATGGTGAGCGCTGTGAACGGAGTCGCCCCGATTATAGCCCCGGTGCTAGGCGGATTCTTGCTGAATTTCATGAGCTGGAAGGGAACTTTCGCGGTGTTGCTCCTGTATGGTGCTCTGCTGCTGTTTATGTCAGGGAAATTCCAGGAATCGCTCCCAGTAAAACGCCGCAGCAAAAAGTCTGTCTTGGCAAATTTTAGCTTGTACGCAAAAGTATTCAAGAACCGCACCTACGTATTGTATTTTCTGGTATGCACCTTCCCGATGATTATCTTGTTCGGGTATATCGCCTCTTCGCCGTTCATTTACCAGAAAATCTACGGTCTTTCGCCTGTGGGTTTCAGCCTCTGCTTTGCGTTGAATGCGTTGTTTACGGCGTTCGGTTGTGCCCTTTCGGGTAAAGTCGGCGATGAACGCAGGGCTCTCAAAATCGCTGGCGCGGGGATGCTCGTTTTCGCGATTGCCGTCGCTGCCGCCCTCATGATGCATGCAATACTCCCGCTTCTGCAGGTCGCTTTCATGGGGCTTACGTTCATGTTCGGCATGAGTCAGCCCCCGGCAAACGCATTGGCACTGAATGCGGAACGCGCAAATGCGGGCACCGCAGCCGCGGCCATCGGGGCCTCAGGATTCCTGATGGGCGGAATTGTCTCCCCGCTGGTGGGCATGGGGGACATTGCCACGAGTGCATCAATCGTGCTTCTTGTGGGCGCAGTGTTGACGCTTATTTCGATTTCGGCAATTCCAGTTCCATCTTGATGTCGCAGCGCTCGTAGGCAACTTCTGTCATCGGGATTTCGCGGAAGCCGAGCCTTCTGTACAATGCGATGGAGGCGACAAGGCGCGTGTTCCCTTCGAGGAAAATCCGTTTTACACCGTGCCTGCGGGCGTAATCCAACGACGCCTCTCCAAGAAGCCGTCCGACTCCGCGGCCCTGCGCCTTGGGCGATACCGCCATCTTGGCCAGTTCGTAGCAATTCCTTTCGGGGTGCGGAATCAAGGCGCAGCATCCGACGATTTCGCCATTTTCTTCCCTTGCCAAAAACACCTGGCCGCCCTGGGCAATGATGTAACTATCGATATTTTCAAATGTCTTCAGGTCCGATTCTTCGAGCTTGAAATAGGCCTCTATCCATTCCTTGTTCAGACGGACAAAGTCCTGCTTGTACCGAGGCTCGTACGCCACTATCTCGACCAGATTCTTTCTCAGGTCCAGTTCCATGTGGATACTGGTGGCCGTGTGGCCGGAATTTCCGAGGCGGTGCGGCAGCAGTTTGAATCCGTGGCGTTCGTACATCTTGACCGCATCCGAAAATTCGGGAAAGGATTCGATGTACAGGTGCGAATACCCAGCCCTGCGGGCCCCGTCGATTGCAAGCGAAAACAGTTTTGAGCCGCATCCCTTGCCTCGCGCCTTGGGCGACAGGTACAGCTTTACCAGTTCTGCATAGCCCTGCGGAAGACCTTCTGTCGGATAGAATCCGCAACCGCCGAGCACCTCGCCGTCTTCTTCGACCACCCAGTAGCCCGCGTTGGCGCCCTGCACGGTATCGAAAACATGCCTCGTGTGGGGATCGTCGTAGACGGTGTTTACAAGGGGTGCGCCATATTCCTCAAAGACCTGGCGAATAAGCGCCGCAAGCGCTTCCTGGTCCGTTTTTTCAATGGGGCGGATCATATATTACCCGATAAACTCGTAGCCCGCTTCCTTTACGGCTTCGGCGATGGTCGAATCGGGAATCTCGCGGGAGAATTTCACCAGCAGTTCGCCTTTCTTGTGGTCTGCCACGGCGCTTTCCACGCCGTCGATGGATTCTACCGCCTTCTTGACGGAGGCTTCGCAATGGGGGCACATCATGCCCTTGACCTTGAACTTCTTTTGCATCGTTTTTCCTTTAGCCGGTGCGGCCTTGTCTTTGAATAAATTAAGCCTTAGGGCGTTTGTCACCACGCAGAAACTGGAAAGGCTCATAGCGAACGCGGCGAAGGTGGCGTTCAGCGTCCAACCGAACAGGTGGTAGAAGCAGCCTGCCGCAAGGGGTATTCCGACGACATTGTAGATAAACGCCCAGAACAGGTTCTCGTGGATGTTGCGGATGGTCCGCCGGCTGAGCCTTATGGCGGTTACCACGTCCCACAGGGAATTCTTGACCAGCACCACGTCGGCGGCATCCAATGCTACGTCGGAACCCGCTCCGATAGCAAAGCCCACATGGGCGCGGGTCAAGGCCGGAGCGTCGTTGATGCCGTCACCGACCATGGCGACGGTGGAGGACTCCATGAGTTCCCGGATCACGTCGTCTTTCCCTTGCGGGAGCACTCCCGCGAAAACCCGGTCAATGCCTGCCTGCCGGGCGATTTCGTTTGCCGTCAGTTCGTTGTCGCCCGTGAGCATGCACACCTTGAGCCCCATGGACTTGAGTTCTCCGATGGCAAGGCGGGAGTCGCTCCGCACGCTATCGGCAACGGTAATGGTCCCGAGGAGCTTGGAAGTGCCGTTTTCAAGGGAAAGCGCAAAGAGTAGGGGAGTCTCGCCCCTCGCAGATGATTCGCGGATTTTGCTTTCGTCACTTTCGGAAATCTGGATGTGTTCCCGTACAAAGCGCAATGAGCCTCCCAGGAGCATCTGCCTTTCGGTGCCCGAAGCTAGGGTGGCTTTCAGTCCGAAACCGGGGAGTACCTCGAAACTTTCGGGCACCACGGAACCGGAAATGTCCGCAATCCAGGCCTGTAGCGACTGTCCGGATTTTTCCGATTCCCGCCTTGCCTGCTCCGTAACGGCTTTTGCCAGGGGGTGTTCGCTTCGCGATTCCAGCGCCGAGGCGTAGCGTAGCAGTTCGCTTTCGCTTA